>JAUXFZ010000533.1 GCA_030622585.1 Myxococcales bacterium | reverse complement strand
CGGCATGGCGCTCGACGAAGCGATCGTCGAGTCCGGGAGGCTGCGCCTCAGGCCGATCTTCTTGACCAGCGTGACCACAATTGCGGGGCTCTTCCCCTTGTCGCTCGCAACCGCGAGCCTTCCCCATCTCGCTCCGATGGCGCAGGTGATCGTCTACGGCCTGACCTTCTCGACACTGCTTACACTATTGGTGGTGCCGTGCTTGTACCGACTCGACGTGGACTTGGCGGCGCGCGTCTCGAGATGGTTTGCTCCGATGAAGCGATGGGTCACGGACCCGGGTGCGGCGGCCGTGGACGAGACGGCCGACCGGACGGCAGAGTAACGCCCCGTCGGGCCGTGGCGGTCGGCGCGAGGAGCTGCTAGGCGCAGACCATGGCCAAGCGTTTCGACAACCAAGTCGTTTGGATCACGGGGGGCGGCAGCGGGATCGGACGCGCGCTCGCCCTCGGGTTTGCAGATGAGGGCGCCGCCGTCGCGGTGTCGGGCAGGCGTGAAGACCGGCTTCGAGAGGTGGTGCACGAACTCGAGGCGCGTGGCGCCAAAGGGCTCGCCGTTCGATGCGACGTCACTGACGAGGCCTCGGTCGCCGAGGCCGTACAAAAGGTCGTGCGTACGTTCGGCGGTCTCGATGTCGCGGTCGCCAACGCCGGATTTTCCGTTGCCGGACGGATCGAAAAGCTCTCCGCGGCCGATTGGCGGCGCCAGCTCGACGTGAACGTGATCGGTACCGCCATGACCGCGCGCTACGCGATCCCCCACCTACGCGAACGCAACGGGCGCCTGGCTCTGGTGGGGAGTGTGGCCGGGATGGTGTCGACCCCGGGGGTCGGCGCGTACTCCGCATCGAAATACGCAGTGCGGGCCATCGGCCAGGCGCTCGCCGTCGAGCTTCACGGCAGCGGCGTGACGTGCACCACCATCCACCCAGGCTTCATCGAGAGCGAAATCGCCCAGGTCGACAACCAGGGCCGCTACGACGCATCCCGTAAAGATGCTCGTCCGCAGAACCTCATGTGGCCGGCCCGGCGCGCGGCTCGCGCGATGATCGACGCGATCGCGCGGCGGAAGCGCGAGTACACCTTTACGGGGCACGGCAAGCTGGGCGCGTTTGCGGGGCGCCACATCCCTGGGGTGGTCCACTTCGGGCTGACCCGCGGAAAAAGTAGAGACAAAAGCAGAGGCAAAAAGTAGCCGCTACTTCACGACGAAGCGGAACATGAGGATGAGGTAGGTCTCCTTGCGGCCCTTAATGTCCTGCCGCAGCGCGATTTCGGCGCCAACCTTCCCCTTGACGTAGCCCGCGCCCGCTGTGATTTGGTTGAGATGGCGGCCAGCGTCGCGTCGGTACCCGACGCGGAGCGGAATCATCTCACCAGCGGTGTAGCTCACGCCCGCGCCCGCGATCAGCTTCGTCTTTTCGAACGTGGTGAAGTCGAAGAGTACGTCGCCGCCGAAGTTGAAACCGTCGACCGGCGCGAGGCTCAGGCTCGCCCCAGCCATCTGCGGAGCCAGCGCCGAGTGGGTCTTGATGAGGTTGTAGCCGAGGCCCGAGACGCGGAGCCAAGGAATGGGCGTGACCGTCAGCGACGCATCCATCGTGACGCCCTCGAAGGAGGGACCGACGCGCTGACCGTCGACGCGATCGGACTTCAGCTTCGCCCAGCGAAAAGCGACCCCGATCCCAAGCTGAGGGACCGCTTGGATGCCGATGCCCGAGCGCCAGTCCCAACCGCTGTATCGCCTGTTCGCACCGGAGAACACCCCACGGAAGCTGGTGCCCATCGCGATCTTCTTGCTGGTGGTCGAGTCGGCGATCGAGCTGCCCATGGTCCAGTAGGTTCCGCCGTCGCTTTTGTTGCCGCCAATGACCTGGGAGAACGCTTCGACGTCGTACGTCGACACGGCGGCCATGTTGGAGGTGTTGTAGGCGAGGGCCGAGACTCCGATGGCGCCGGCCCGTGCACCGGAGCCCATGGATAGCCCGTAGATCGTGTCGAGCGTATCCTCCGTGGGTATGAGGTCGGGGCTAGCAATGCCGCCGACACCCGATGGTGTCGCTTGCGCCCACGCGACTCGCGCCGGGCACAATGCGATCAGGAGACCGACGATCGCCGTCTCCCACAAAGGTCGTGTTCCCCCCATCGGTACTACTCCCGGGGAAGCTAACAGCGTTGGATCACCCTTCCAAATTGTCGTCTTGGCCCGCTCTAGGCGCAACGGTCGCCGATAGGCGCAGTCGCGCGAAACCCAACGGAAACATCGTGAGTTGTCGGTGGATAACTTGTGGAGCCGACGTGCGACTCGTACCGTTCAGCTGCGATCGCGGGCTCATAGAACCAACGACCGCTGTGGACGAAGTGGGAGTGAAACTGCGCTCGATGTTGCGCAAACGATAACAAGACGTAATTCGGAATGATCACAACACCTTGTCAACAGCCAAAATACAACGCGTAAAGATGTGCATGTAGCTGTCAAAAAAACTGCGCGTTAATCTTTCGCGATCACAAGCGGTTAGAAATTTGTTTGTCGATTCCCGTAGACGCTTCTGAAACTCG
>JAUXFZ010000175.1 GCA_030622585.1 Myxococcales bacterium | reverse complement strand
GGGCAAGCGACACAGCTGAGCTCGCCTTCGAAGACTGCCGCGTCCCCGTCGGGAATCTCATCGGCCAAGAAGGCGCCGGCTTCCTGATGATCATGACCAACTTCGTCACCGAGCGCCTCATGATCGCAGGCCAATGCGTCGCCATCGCGGAGCTCGCCTATCGGGAGTCGGTCGAATACGCGAAACAGCGCCATGCCTTTGGCAAATCGCTCTCGGGCTTCCAGGTCATTCGTCACAAACTCGCCGATATGGCGACACAGATCGCTGCTGCTCGCGCCCTCACAGGGGAGTGCGTCACCCGCTATCTTCAGGGCGAACAAACGCCGTCACTGGCCGCGATGGCCAAGAACACGGCCACCGACATGTGCTCGCACGTCTGCGACCAGGCCGTCCAAATCCACGGTGGCTACGGCTACATGCGTGAGTACGTCGTAGAGCGCCTCTACCGCGACGCCCGCCTCTACCCGATAGGCGGTGGCACCCGCGAAATAATGAACGAAATCATCAGCAAAGTAGAAGGCTACTGAGCGGCTCCCCCTAGAAGGATGCCCCGTTGGATGAAGTCGGTCACTAGGCTGGAGAGTTTCTCCACGAACTCGGGCCCGATATCGGTGCTGTGGGCGGCGGCGACTCTCTGCACGGACTCGGCGACGGTCTCATCGGCTGCACGCCACGCGTCCAGTAGGTCCGCGGCGAGGGGGTTGAGCTTGCGCGGGACGGCCTTGTGGTTCTTGTCTCGATACAGGCACAGGATGGTGGGGTCCGGATCGTAGCCCGCATCGGGGATGGGGCTCTGCTGGACGGGGTAGGCCAGTCGGAGGACCTTGACGGCCGCGGCGAGCACCGGCTTCCGGTCGAAAGCGAAGTCGTGAGCGGGTGTCGGATCTAGCGGCCCATGGCGGACTTCCCATGCGCTGATTTCGTAGCCCGCTAGGTCGGCGACCCACGGCGCTTCGGTGCGTTGCCAGACCGGAATCGCAAACTCCGCGAACTCGCTCGGCACGTATCGCAGGTAGCGGGTGACCGGGCCGCGCTCCCGTGCGTACCATTCGTCGACGGCCCCCCTGAACGCGTCTTGCCCAATCGCGTTCTTGGTGCGGGCCAGTGCGACGCCGATCACTTGATCGAGGCGGTTGCGCACCAGGTCCCGATAGATCAGCCAACGTTCACGCGATCCGAGGAGCTCGAGATCAGCCTCGCTCGGCTCCGCGCCGAAGCAAACACGCTGCATGGCTTTGGCGTGGTCAGGGAGCATTGCCAACCCCCGTTGCACGCCGATAAATCGTCCAAAGCTCATCGACCTCGCTGAGGAGCTCGTCGAGCGGCGGAATGTTGTTGTCCCGTTCGAGGAGCACCGGCACGGGACCCGTCTTGCGCAGTGTGTAGTCGAGTAACTCGTACACCTCGTCGGGGACGGGCTCGCCGTGTGTGTCGATTCGTACCTCGTCGTCGCGCACGAAGTGGCCGGCGACATGGAGCTGCACCACGCGTTCCATCGGAATTTTGTCGATATACAGCCTGGGGTCGAAGTCGAAGTTGCGCCCATTCACATAGACGTTGTTGACGTCGAGGAGCAGCTTCGCGTCCGTCCTTTCGAGCACCTCCACCACGAAGTCGGCCTCTGCCAAGCCGTCCGGCCCTTGTGGTGCATAGTAACTAGCGTTCTCTAGCGCGAGCGGTATCCCGATCGCGTCGCGCATTTCGATCAATCGTTGTGACGCGATGGCCGCCGCCTCCTCCGTGAACGGGAGGGGCAGCAAGTCGTGAAAGAAGCGACCATCGGCCCCGCCCAGGCAGAGGTGCTCGCTGTGCCACGGGATCTCGAGGTCCTTCAGGAAGGTCCCAAGCTCTTTTAGGTAGCGTGCGTCGAAGGGCTCGACCGAGCCTAGGCAGGAGCTCAAGCCGTGCGTGATGATCGGCCAGTCTTCTCGTGCCAGCTCCAACATCTCTTGATAGCGACCACCGCGGTCGAGGTAATTTTCCGGGTGGATTTCCAACCACGCGATGCTCTTCGGAGTCCGTTCGAGGAGCTCGGTTGCGAGGTCGTATCGAAGCCCCAAGCCGATGCCGGCGACGTCTCGAGTCATTTACTTTCTCAGAAAACAAGAAGCCGCGGCGACACCTGCCGCCGCGGCTCCCAACACCAAACTGTTCGGTTGTGAACAGCGTGACTTTTGTGTGTTACTTGGCGCCGCCGCAGCTGCCTTCGCCGCAGGAAGCTTCGGCTGCATCGCCTGCCTCTTTGGCTCCACCACAGCTACCTTCGCCGCAGGAGGCTTCCGCCGCGCTTGCGGCAGCGGGTGCGGCAGTCTCGGCGCCGGTCGTCGCTTCGCTGGCTTCCGGACCACCGTCCGACTTGCACGCGCCCGTCATGCCGAGTGCCGCGGTCGCCATCGCGATGATCGTGTGCTTGAGTGCTGAGTTCATTGGTTCTTTCCTCTTTCTTGTAAGAGCATCAGGAGCAACAAGAAAGGCCCCGGTCGATGCAACGCGGCGTCAGGGACCAATCCCTTTTCCCCGCTTCCGTCCTGGGCACGCTAGCCAAACCGATCGTCTGTTGCAATGTAAAAGCGAAGCGTGCGTCATGACACCAGGTACGTCTGTGAAGCACAGATGTTTCGCGCGAAATGCGCGGGCCAAGCACTGGCGGTGCGAGGCAAATACCCCAGAGGTTCTCAGTGGTTACAAGGTGATGAAGCGATGGAGAGTCACGGCGCTGCTCTGCCTCCTCGGGTGTGGGCATGCCTCGGGGACGCCTGCTCCGGCCGAGCCAGCTCAGGCAACGGCACGCTACACGGTTACAATCTTTGACAACTTTGGCGGCGCCAAGGTGCGGGTATGCCTCGAAGGCGCGACGGTGCGGGAACTGGTCCCTATTGGTGACAGCGCAGGGCGTGAACTACGCGGAGCCTGGATCGACGGTGACATGCTCGACATTCGGCACGGCCGGATTCGTCTGCGTCAGCCGTCCCGCGCCTCCTGCGTAGACTACGAGACGCGCTTTTCTAGCCCCATGTTCCGAGCCAGCGACTCCGATGCGGTCGTCGTGACGCAAGCGCAGTGGCTGTGGCGGCCCGAACCTTTCCCGCCGGACCTCGACGCTTCGATTCGTTTCGTGGTCCCCGCCGGAGGAGATGCCTCGTTCCCCTGGCCGAGGTCCGACGCGGTCTACTTCCCGGAACGGAGCGCGTTCTTCAGCAGCGCGTTCGGCGTGTTCGGCGAGTTCGACCGTCAGGCGTTCTCGGTGGCAGGCGCGCACGTCGATATCACGCGCCTCGGACCTAGGCCGCCCGATGATGACGTTCGCCGCTGGGTCGGTCGTGCCATGCAAGCCACCGCGTCAGTCGGCGACAGGTTCCCCCGCGATCAGGTTCACTTTCTAATCGTCCCCGTGCGAAGTCAGGAGAGGCCGGTTTTCTTTGGGATGGTGCGCCGAGGCGGTGGCTCGTCGGTTCTGCTGGTTCCATCGCCCGACGCCAGCGTGGAACAGCTCGAGGCGGATTGGATCGCGGTTCACGAGCTGTCGCATCTGTGGCTGCCCCCTCTTCGGTCGAAGGACCGTTGGCTGTCGGAGGGCCTCGCGACCTATCTGCAGGAGGTCTTGCGAGCGCGCTGCGGTTTGCAGAGCAGCGCGCGCGCGTGGACGCGCCTCGAAGAGGGCTTTGCGCGAGGGCGTCGATCGGGTGGCGGGCGCTCCCTGGCCAGCGAGAGTCGCAACATGAATCGAACGGGAGCCTACCATCGCGTCTATTGGGCGGGCACGGCCTTCGCGTTGGAGGTGGACGTTCGGCTTCGGAAGGACAGCAATGGTGAGATGACGCTTCTGCGCGCGATCAGTGGTGCGCACCCCGCCTGGGAGACCGAGGCCCAGCCCGTCGCGGCATCGGCGGTGCTTCACGCCCTGCAGGAAGCGAGTGGAGCGAAATTCATCGAAGGGCTCGGAGAGAAATACGCGAAGAGGTCCGATTTCCCGGACCTAGCGTACGTCGATTCGCCCGAGTATCGCGAGGTACGCGCGCAGATCATGTCCCGCGCGGACCAGGCTTGCCGGATCAGCGACGAATGGTCTCGATGACGCGGCTTCGTACTCGTGGGCGCCGCTTCCCAATTCGAAACGAGGCGGCCACTCGGCGTGTGCCTGCATGGAGCCGCGCGCGTTTCGAGGTATAGAGGGTCGCGAGATTGTCCCCCGTTCGGACCTGATCGCCGACTTGAACGTGCAGGCGGATCCCCGCGCCCGAATCGACTTCCTCTTCTGCGCGGCTGCGCCCCGCCCCCAGCCCCATCGACGCGTATCCTAGCTCGAGCGGATCGATGGCCGTGACGTAGCCGTCGGAAGCTGCGGTGCAGGTCGATCGGTGGCGCGCCACAGCGAGGCGGTCGGGCTCTTCGACCACGCTCGGATCACCGCCTTGCGCGTTGACAATCTGCCGCATCTTCTTTAGCGCGGTCCCATCCAGCACGGTCGACTCGGCGCGGCGCAGCGCCTGCGCTTTGGTCTTCACCACCCCCGCGGCGCGTAGCATCTCGCCCGCGAGCTCATACGTCAGTTCTCGCAGGTCATCGGGCCCTTGGCCATGAAGCAGCTCGAGCGCCTCGGTCGTTTCTAGCGCGTTCCCGATCGTACATCCGATCGGAGCGTCCATGTCGGTGAGCAGGGCAGAGACTCGCTTGCCTGCAAGCGTTCCGACCCGCACTAGGCAGTGTGCGAGCTCCCTAGCTTCGGCCTCGGTCTTCATGAAGGCCCCACGACCGACTTTGACGTCGAGCACTAGTGCGTCGATTCCTTCCGCGAGCTTCTTCGATAGAATGCTCGACGTAATCAGGGGGATCGACTCGACCGTCGCCGTCACGTCTCGCAGTGCGTACAGGCGCTTGTCTGCCGGCGCCAAATCGCCGGTCTGGCCGATCAACGCACAACCTATCTTTCGAAGCTGCGCGCGAAACTCTCGCACCGATAGATCGACGCGGAAGCCTGGAATCGCTTCGAGTTTGTCGAGCGTGCCTCCCGTATGGCCCAGGCCGCGACCACTCATCATCGGTACGACCACGCCGCATGCAGCGACGATCGGTGCAAGGCAGATGCTGACCTTGTCGCCGACGCCTCCGGTCGAGTGCTTGTCGACCTTGGGCGCGTCGATGTGATCGAGGCTGACGACCTTGCCGCTGTCGCGCATGGCAAGAGTCATTGCTACGGTTTCGTCGAAGTCCATCCCTCGAAAGAAGACGGCCATCGCGAGCGCGCTCATCTGATAGTCGGCAACGGAGCCGTCCATGAAGCCAGCGATCAGGTCGCGAACTTGCTGCTCGTCGAGCTTCCCGCCCTCACGCTTGCGCGCGATCAGCTCCGGAACCGCCAAAGGCTGCCGCTTGCTGTCTGCCATCACTTGCGTCGTGTGCGCCGCGCCCGTTTTCGAGGTTCAGAGGGCCGTTGCTTCCGAGTGGAGCTCCCTTCCTTGGGTCCGGAGCGCTGCTTCTTCGAGGGCCCGCCCTGTTTCTTGGTGGAGCCACCTTGCTTCTCGGCTGCGCCACGCCGGGATCTCGTTGCCGCGTTCCGTGTCTCGCCGCTCTTCTTTCTCCGTGCCGCGTCCCGCGTCTTCGGGTCACCGCGTCGTCTCCTCTCGGGCTGCGTCGGGGCTTCGGCGGGTTGGTGCGCCAGCAGCGAGCCGACGACATCACGGGCTTGGACGTTGGCGTCTTCGATTCGCACGGTGACCGGGTCGTTCATCGTGAAAATCTGGGAAGTGCGCGCCCCGATCAGACGAATGCCCAAGTCGTCGGGCTCGTACGTGTCTTCGAGCTGCTCGAACGGCAGCAATACGCTCACGAAAGGATCGGGGATCTGTATGTAGATGCCGAAGGGTGCGAATCCCGAGATACGTCCGTCGAACTCGTCTCCTATGTGCTTCTGCATGTAGATGGTTCGG
>JAUXFZ010000499.1 GCA_030622585.1 Myxococcales bacterium | reverse complement strand
CTTTCCGAGGCGGGCGTCGAAATTCTCTCGACTGGCGGCACGGCCAAGGCGTTGCGCGACGGCGGCGTGCCGGTCATCGACGTCTCGGAGTACACCGAGTCGCCCGAGATCATGGACGGTCGCGTGAAGACGCTGCACCCGCGAGTACACGGCGGGATTCTCATGCGGGACAGCGGCGAGGATCGCGATGCCCTCGGCGGCATTGGCGGCAAGCCGATCGATCTGGTTTGCGTGAATCTGTATCCCTTCGAGCAGACGGTCGCCCGCGGCGCGTCCCACGACGAGACCATCGAGAACATCGACATCGGCGGCCCCTCGATGGTGCGAAGCGCCGCCAAGAATCAGGCGCGCGTCACCGTCGTCACCGAACCGGGTGACTACCCGCAGGTGCTGGCCGCGGTAAAGTCGGGCGATGGACCGAACGCTTCGTTGCGCGCGCGCTTGGCGGCAAAGGCATTTACGCAGACCGCGGCGTACGACGGCGCGATTTCCGCCTATCTCACCTCGCAAGGCAGCGATTCCAAGTTCCCAGGTGCGCTGACCTTGAGCTTCACCAAAGCCTACGATGTTCGCTACGGTGAGAATCCGCATCAGCAGGGCGCGTTTTACATCGAGCGCAACGCTCCGGTCGGAAGTCTGGCGCTGGCCGAGTCGCTCGGTGCGGGCGGCAAGGAGCTTTCGTTCAACAACCTCGTCGACGTGGACGCGACGATCGAAGCGGTGCGCGAGTTCGAGGGCCCTGCAGCGGTGGTCGTCAAGCACACCAATCCCTGCGGTGTGGCCACAGCGGCGACCCTCGAGGAGGCGTATCGAACCGCCCGGGAGGCGGATTCGCAGAGCGCCTTTGGCGGAATCGTCGCCTTGAACCGCGAGGTCGACGAGGCCACCGCCAATGCGGTCGCCGAGACGTTCATCGAGTGCATCATTGCGCCGAGTTTCGCGGCGCCGGCCCTCGAGCGGCTTCAGAAAAAGAAAAACCTCCGCATCCTGGCAACAGGCGAATGGCTCCCTGCTGACTACGCGGCACTGCAGTTCAAGCGTGTCGGCGGCGGTTTGGTCGCGCAGGATCGGGACGCGACCGGGCCGAGCGAGGTGCGTGCGGGCAAGGTCGTGACCAAGCGCCAGCCCACCGACGACGAGATGCGTGCGCTCGACTTCGCATGGCGTGTTTGCAAGCACGTGAAGTCCAACGCGATTATCTTCGCCAAACCAGACCGCACGGTCGGAGTGGGCGCCGGGCAGATGGCTCGCGTCACTGCGGTCGGGATCGCATCGCAGAAGTCAGGCGAGCTCTCGAAGGGCGCTGTCATGGCTTCGGACGCGTTCTTTCCGTTTCCCGACGGTATCGAAGCCGCCGCCAAGGTGGGTATCACCGCGGTAGTGCATCCCGGTGGCTCCAAGGGAGACGACAAAGTCATCGCCGCCGCCGACGCCGCTGGCATGGCGATGGTGTTTACCGGCGTTCGCCACTTCCGGCACTGACGATGCGTGTTCTCATCGTCGGAGGAGGCGCACGCGAGCACGCTCTTGCATGGCGCCTGTCGCAGGATGCCGGGGTCGAAGTCATCGGTGCGCCGGGCAATGCAGGTGTCGCAGCCGTTGGCCGGACGATAGCCGTCGACCCGACCGACACAGACCAGGTCGTCGAGCTCGCCAAACGGGAGTCCGTAGACCTGGTCGTGGTCGGCCCAGAGGCACCACTGGTGGCGGGCGTTGTCGACGCCCTTCGCGATAACGGCATCGATGCGTTCGGGCCCGATCGAGAAGCGGCCCGGCTCGAGGGTTCCAAGATCTTTTCCAAAGAGTTCATGGCCCGGCACGACATCCCGACCGCGGGCTTTGCGGTATTCGACGACCCCGACGCGGCGACGCGCTACATCGAGGAAGCCGATCGCCCACTCGTGGTGAAGGCCGACGGCCTTGCAGCGGGGAAGGGCGTCATCGTGGCGAGCAACGCGAAAGAAGCGATCGCGGGCGTCGACCGCATCATGCGTGAGCGCGCGTTCGGGGCTGCGGGCGATCGTGTGTTGATCGAGGAGTGCCTGGTCGGGCAAGAGGTGAGCTACCACGTCATCTCGGACGGGCAACGGTTCATCCCGCTTGCTCCGGCTCAAGATCACAAGCGCGCGTTTGACGGCGACAAGGGCCCCAACACCGGCGGCATGGGCGCCTATTCGCCTCCCCCGGTCGTCACACCCGAGATCGAGCAAAAGATCCTCGATCGGGTAATCGAGCCGACGCTACGGGGCATGACCGCCGAGGGGCGTCCCTTCCGCGGCGCACTTTTCGTCGGGCTCATGATCGTCGACGGCGAGCCGCTGGTGCTGGAGTACAACACGCGCTTCGGGGATCCCGAATGCCAGACCTTGGTGACGCGATGGAAGGGCTCGATCATGCCGCTGATCCAAGGCTCGGCGCAGGGTGACTTCGGCGGACTGACCCCGGAGTGGGAAGCGCCCGCTTCGCTCTGCCTCGTGCTCGCGGCGGGCGGCTACCCGGGAAGTTACGCCAAAGGGAAGGTGATCACCGGTCTTGAGGAAGCGTCCGCGCTCCCGCAGGTCACCGTGTTCCATGCCGGCACTGCGCTCGACGGTGACGCGGTCGTGACCTCCGGCGGGCGCGTGCTCTCGGTCACCGCCATTGGTGAGACGATCGACGAGGCCGCCGAGCGTGCCTACGAGGCTGCCGCCAAGATCGAGTTTGAAGGCAAGCAACTTCGCCAGGACATCGGCTGGCGGGCCCGCACCCGCTGATGGCCGATCTGGCCGCGCTCGTGAGGGCCTTGGAACGGGGGGGCGTGGTGGCCTGTCCTACGGAAACCTGGCTCGGGTTGCTGGCCGACGCCCTCAACGAAAAGGCCGTCGAGCGG
>JAUXFZ010000005.1 GCA_030622585.1 Myxococcales bacterium | reverse complement strand
GTCATCGCCGGACACAAGTCGGCGCGCGATTACCGCGGCATGCCGGCTGCCATTTTCACCGACCCCGAGATCGCGACTGTCGGCATGACGGAAGCCGAAGCCAAAGCTGCGGGTAGGAAGGTCAAGATCGGAAAGTTCCCGTTCGCGGCTTCTGGGCGCGCGATGGCGGTCAGCGAAACCGACGGGTTCATCAAAGTCATCATCGATGAGGCCGACCACCAGCTTCTCGGGGTTGGGATTGTCGGGCCCGAAGCAAGCGATCTGATCAGCGAATCGGCGCTCGCCATCGAAATGTGTGCGTTCGCAGAAGACGTTGCGCTCACCGTGCACCCCCACCCGACACTCGGCGAAGGCGTGATGGAAGCCTTCAAGCATGCGTTGGGCGAAGCGGTTCACGTCATGAATCGCTGAGGGCCTGTGCTGTTCTGCCGACTCGGAACCGTCGACTACGCCGCAGCGCATCGCCTTCAGAAGGAACTGCAAGCGAAACGAATCGCGGGTGAAGTCCCCGACACAGTGTTGCTGCTAGAGCACCCACCCGTCTTGACGATGGGTCGCTCCGCCAAGGAGCAACACATCGTTGCGCAGCCCGAACTGCTCGACGCGCGAGGCATCGCCGTGCACGAAGTCGGACGCGGCGGGGACGTGACCTATCACGGGCCCGGACAGCTCGTCGCGTACCCGATCATCGACCTCAAGCCGGACCGGCGCGACGTCCGAAAGTACATGTGGTCGCTCGAGGAGACGATGATTCGGACGTGCGTGGAGTTCGGCTTGTCCGCCACGCGAATCGAGGGGTTGAACGGCGCATGGATCGGGGATCGCAAAGTCGGGGCGGGCGGGGTGCGGATCAGTCGCTGGGTCACGATGCATGGCCTTGCGCTGAACGCCAACAGCGACCTAACCCACTACGATCTGATCGTTCCTTGCGGCATTCAGGACAAAGCGGTCACTTCGATCTCTGCGGAGCTCGGCCGCACGATAGGCGTCGATGATGTAGCCGCCCCCCTCGCGCGGCATTTCGCCGAGCTGTACGACGCCGAGGTCGAATGGCGCGACGCCCTCCCCGGCGACCTCAGCCTTTGAGGAAGTACTTGATCGCGCTGTGGCCTATCGCGGTGGTCCCGGCCCCGGCGACGCCAGCCGACACGGCATTTCCCGCACCGGGGACGAACTTGGCAATCGTTTGGGCGGAGAATCGCAGGCCCAAGCCGATCCCGCCGGCGAACCCGAGACTGCCAAGCCACTCGACGAGGGTCTTCCTGCCCCAACTTCGGCCGCTGAGGTACGCCAACGAGCTCACCATCATGGCTTGCAGTGGTCCCAGCAAAACCATGTCGGAAAACGGGATCGGCGTCAGCCCAACCGTGACCGAAACCGCCGTGCATGCTTGAACGATTTCATTGCCGAGGCGCACGCGGCCTTCCTTCGCGCGTGTCAGCGCTCGAGCCGCTTCGAGCCGTGCTTCTTCGGGGAGCGCCAGGATCATCGCCTCCGAAAGCCCCTCGAGGCCGCGCTCGCTGATGGAGGATACGGCGCGGGCCGGGTCCGCGGCCAGCCCTGCGTCACGAAGCTTGGCGTCGAGCTGGTGACACGCGGCTTCAATGGAAGATTCGCTCCGTCCGATCAGGTCCGCGTGGGTCAACAGCGGAAACACCCGCAAGGCCGCGCGCCCCTCCGATTCTCCCGCCATCAAGCTCTTTGCCCGCTCGATGATCTCACCGGTGTTCTTTGCATCGTTGGGCTCGAAGGTGAGAAACACCAAGTCGGGCCGTTCGTCCGCGAGCGCTGCATGCCATTGCGATCGTGCCGCGGAATCATCCACATCGATCTCGAGCCAATCGACTTTCGCTCCTTCGTGTTCGAGGTGCACCCACTGACCGTGCTCCGCGTCCAACGGCTCTGTGGTCGGCTGCCGTTCGATCAACGCCCGAAGCAACGTCGATCGCCCACTGCCGGCAAGCCCCAAGGCGGTGATCCGAGGCGGGCGACGTCGGTACAACAGCGAACGAAGGCCGGTTAGATCGTTCTTCACACTCGAAACCAGCGGCACCCGATCGAGAACCCTGACGAGTTGGTCCAACGCCATCTCCTTTGCGCGCTTCCTCATCGATCAATTCATTCGGCCTGCGGTCTATGCGCGCAACCCGAGTCATGTTAACTTCGCTTCGGGTAGCTGGTGGGGGTGGATTGGCTCAATACGCTGGAAGACGTCGGCGGCCGTCTCGTGCCCGCTGCACGCGCTTTTGTCGATTCTCAGCACCCTCCTCTGCCGGGATCGGGCGCGACCGGCATTCGTTGGCTGGCTGATCAGGTCGACGAGTTCGTCGACAGCGACACCAATGGGGCCGATGACGATCGCTTCGTCGAGGGCGCGGGGGCGGTGCTCGGCCTCTTGCTGATCGACCACCTGGGCGGCCGGACTCGCGAGCGTGACGGCTGCCATCGCATCCAACTGGGTCGCTTCGGCTGGTTTGACCCGTTTGGTACGATTCAAGACGCCCTGGACGCGGAGGACCCTCGAAGGTGCCTGTCGGAGTACCTGTCGGTGGCAGAACGCGAGGCGGCCGCGAACGGTCCCGTTTCACGCGTGGTACGAGTCTTTGCCGACGCACTTCAGCGCGAGCGCCCCGACCTCGATATCGAGTCGCAATTCGAGCTGACGGTCGACCTCAACAACGGCGCCAGCGTCGATCTCGCGCGCCTAGAACGCGTCGCACGCGACCAGGACGACGATGCAGCTACCGAGGCGGCGCGACGCATCGTCAGCATGCTCCCGGGAGCCAACACGCCAGAAGACACGCCTTGGAATGAAGCCGCAACCCGGCTACTGCCACGGCTCGTTTCCGAGAGCTTTCTGGCGTCGTTGCCCAGTGAGCAAGCCCTATTCACGGACAACGTCGGCGCCGACGTTCACCTGGCGCTGCAGCTCCGTTACGGCACACGCGCACGCTACGTGCGGAGCGCCGAGGTCGATTCTTGGGCGCTCGAGCGGGCGGCGACCCGTCAGCAGGCTATTGAGAACCTGGCGGCGAAGTCGCGCTCGTTGCGCCTCCAGAGAGTCGCCCCGGAGATTCTGCGCGTGCGGCAGGGCGATGGTTTGGACGGGGCGCGATTACTCCTTCCGGACTTGGCCGCCCGGCTCGCACAGCTAGAATCCGGCACCTGGATAGCCGCGGCGCCGCACCGCGACGTCCTTCTCTTGGCCCTCGGAGGGGCAATGGAAGAGCTCTGCAAGCGGGCCGAGGACGCCGCCCGGCGGGCGCCGCACCCGGTTTCCGCTGCGATCTTCGCGATTACGCCGCAAGGTCCACGCCCCTTGCGGTGGTAGCGCTTGGCCCCAAAACTAGGGCCGTCCTGCGAACACGCGCCATGCAAGAACACCCCTACTCAGCCTTCATCGACCGAGTGCACAAGCCGGCCCAGTACCTCGGGGGCGAGCAAGGAGAGGCGCGCAAAGGGTGGGACGATGTCACTTGCCGTATGTGTCTGGCGTTCCCCGACCTGTACGAAATCGGGATGAGCCACCTCGGGTTCAAGATCCTTTACGACATCGTCAATCAGCGCCCGGAGTTTCTCGCGGAGCGCGCGTACGCGGTGTGGGAGGACATGGAGAAGGAACTGCGATCGCACGACCAGGCGTTGTGCTCGCTCGAAAGCGCGCGCCCCCTTCACGAATTCGACATCGTGGGGTTCTCGCTGCAGTACGAGCTGACGTACACCAACATTCTGCAGGTTCTCGAGCTTGGAAAAATTCCCTTGCGCGCCGATGCACGCACAGACGCCGACCCGCTCATCGTCGCCGGCGGGCCCACCGCGACCCACGGTGAGCCCATGGCTCCGTTCATCGATGCGTTTCTCATCGGCGATGGCGAGGCGAAGGTCCCAGAGCTGATGCAGGCCTGGTCCGACATGAAGCGCAACGGACTGCCCCGGGCCGAGCGGCTATTGCGCATCGCCCAACTCGGAGGATTCTACGTACCATCGCTCTACAAGAGTGTACCGACCGACGAGACCAAGATGCAGGTCATCGAACCCGATCACCCCGATGCTCCCTTCCCGGTGCGCCGGTCGATCGTCCAGGACTTGAACGACTATCCCTTCCCTGTCGACGGCCCCATCGCAAACTGCCAGACGGTCTTCGACCGGGCGTCGATCGAAGTCGCTCGCGGGTGCACCGAGGGGTGCCGCTTCTGTCAGGCCGGGATGATCTACCGTCCCGTTCGCGAGCGAGCGCCCAGGGCGATCATCGACGCGATGGTGCGTTCCGTCGAGGAGGCCGGCTACGACGAGGCGTGTCTGACATCCCTTTCCACTGCGGATTATAGCGCCATCGCGCCGCTGGTGCGCGAGTCGATTGAAGCGCTGGCACCGCATCAAGTGTCCCTCAGCGTTTCTTCGTTGCGCGCCTACGGGCTCAGCGAGGACGTGCTGGACGACCTGAAGCGTCAACGGGCCGGCGGTCTGACCTTTGCGCCAGAAGCAGGAAGCCAGCGTATGCGCGACGTCGTGAACAAGAACGTCACCGACGAGCAACTCATGCAGACCGCCGAGCGCGTGTTCTCGCGGGGATGGAACAAGATGAAGCTCTACTTCATGATTGGTCTGCCCACCGAAGAGGACGACGACGTCCGAGACATCGTGCGAACCGGTGCCCGCGCGCTCGACGTGGCCCGTCGCGTACAACGCAACAAGCGCGCACGTGTGACGGTGAGCGTGTCGACGCACGTTCCGAAGCCCCACACTCCGTTTCAGTGGTGTGCGATGGACTCGCATGAAGAGGTCATTCGCAAGCAATCGATGCTCCGTCAGGAAGCTATGACCACCCGCGTCCAGCTCAAGGTGCACCGCTCGGCCGGCTCGTGGCTGGAAGGAATGCTCGCGCGCGGCGACCGTCGGTTGGCCGATGTGATCGAGGGCGCCTATGCGCGCGGTGCCCGTTTCGACTCGTGGGACGACAAGCTCGACCTCGACGCATGGACCGCGTCGCTCGAAGAGACAGCCATCGACCCGTCGTGGTTTCTCGGCACGATTCCCGTCTCAGCGCGGCTGCCCTGGTCTCACATCGACGTCGGACTCGAAGAGGGGTTCTTGGATCGGGAGTATCGCAAAGCGCTGCGCAACCGATTGAGCCCCCCATGTGGGAAGACGGTAGGCAGTTTCGTCCACCACACGAACGTCGAGGATGCCGAAGCGGAGAAGCGCCGCCTGGTTTGCTACGACTGCGGCATCGCATGCGACCTCACCCAGATGAAACGAGAGCGGATCGGTTTCCTGCAGAGCATGAACGCACTCGAGCCGCGAGAAGCCCCGACTCCGTCCGAGGCGCTCCGTGGGGACGACCTAGTAGACCGCCGACCCTTTCACGACGTCGACCAGGGCCCTCCCATGCGAATCCGGATCGGCTACCGAACGATTGGACGAACCGCATACACGTCTCACCTGGACATGGTCAGAAGCTTCCCGCGAATGCTGCGACGGGTAGGCCTACCCCTCTACTACAGCGAGGGCTTTCGCCCGTTGCCTCGGCTCACCTTCGGGCCGGCGCTTCCCGTCGGGACGGCGAGTCTGTGCGAACACGTCGACGTTCGACTTCGCGCGGCCGAGTCGCCGAACCTCGATAATCTCTGCGCTCGACTCAACGACGCGGCGCTCGACGGCATCGAGTTCTTCGAGCATCGGCTGTTGGGCCCTCACGACGCGGCGCTCAATCGGGTGATCGAGGAGACCGACTTCGTCGCCGCATTGGCCAGGCAGGAGCTCGCGGCTCTCGGCCTCGGAGACGAAGAGGCCCTGCGACAGATGCTGGCCAAGCGTCCGCCCGAACTGCACATCGACCGCGACATCAAAGGCGTGAAAAAGCGGGTGGACGTTGGCGCGGCCCTGATCGACATCCGCGTCGGGCGCGGCGCAGAGGCGCTCGAGCAGGCCGGCTTGGCGGGGGATCTGCTACCGGTCACGATCACGCTTAGTCTTGGGGGTAAGACCACGCCCCGGCCCGGCGAAGTCCTGCGGGCCCTGACGGGCATCGACGAGCTGGCGCCACGCGTCGTACGCTCCGGATTCTTCGCCAACCGGCCCGCGGGGCGGGTCGCGCCGTTGCAGTTGGAGCTCCTTCGGGTCAAACCCTCCGTTCAGGCAGCTGAATGACCGACCGTTTCGACATCATGCGAAGCTGGGTACGCCTTGCGGCGGACCAAGCCGTCCAGCGCATCACCCGCACCAAGGTCGCCGTAGCGACCAAGCAGCTCCTCGAACGATTGACTCAGCAACGATGGCGACTGAGCGACGAACTGCTGACCTCCGCGGCCGCCCATGCGGACGGAGTGGATTCTGCGATGGTGGCGTGTCATTCGGGCCGCATGTTCGTCGACGCGTCGATGAGCGACGGCAAGGAGGTGCAGTTCAGTCTGGCGCCTCGGTCAGTACGGTTCGCGCCCCGCGGGGCCAAAGAGATCTCCTTCGACGTCGAGCCTCCTGACGCACACGACACCTCGATCGTCGGCGCGCTCGCGGGGTGTATCGCCAAAGCCACCTGGCCGATGATCACCCCGAGGGACTCCTCCGACTTCGGTGGGGCCATCGTCGAACGCGAAGCCCCAGGGCACCTACGCGTAGACCTCCGAAGCATTCCAGCCGTGCGTCGCTTTGCGCTGACGCAAACCGCGGCCATGATCTTCGATATACTCGAGCTCGAGTCGCTCCGCGTCGAACCCGGCGCCCTCGCCCTCAAGCTCAAGCTCCCGCAGTTGGCTCCTTAGAGCTCTTCTTTCCACTGCCGCGACAGCGCCACTTCGTACTTGTAGTAGTCGATCGACTTCTGCTTCTCTTCGGCCGACCAACCAATGAGCTGAGCCAGTCGAGTCGCGACCTTGTCAGCTGCGCCCAAGCCCTGGTCGAAATCTCGGAAGAGGATCTGCGTTCGCCGAATCAAGATGTCGCTCACGCTGGCGGCGAGCTCTTCTTGAACCCCGAAGTCCACCTGCGCCATGATCTCCACCCGCCCCGGAACAATCGGCTCTAGAAGTGCGGGGTCCTTCGCGCACAGCTTTGTGACCTGCACGGCCCGCATGCCGTAGGTGTCGACGAGATGGCGGGCTACGTCTTTAGGAAGATCACATTCGCACACCTTAGCGAGCTCCTCCGCCACCACTGCGTGGTCGTCGTGCGCAGGCCAGCCCACGGCACCGGGCAAGGGTGCCTTGAAGGTCTGCGCCGAGTGCAGGTCCTCGGGCAGCCCGTCCGAAAGTTTGAGGAGGTGCACCGCTACATCCACGACCTCCTTGGCCATCTTGCGATAGGTTGTCAGCTTGCCCCCAGCAATCGT
Source organism: Myxococcales bacterium (assembly GCA_030622585.1). Classification (GTDB taxonomy): domain Bacteria; phylum Myxococcota_A; class Polyangia; order Polyangiales; family Houyiibacteriaceae; genus SG8-38. Next base: position 10,988 of record JAUXFZ010000005.1, on the reverse strand, counting down.
GATGAGACCATCCCTGCCGACCGTGATCTGATGCTCTCGGCTCACTTTGGATTCGGCGACGTCGTCCATCTCTTCGGGGGGCGAAATGAGCGGGCGCAGTCCGGCCCAGGTCGCGATCACGTCGTCGCGCGAGATCTTCTTGGTCGGGAAATGCTCGTTGGCCGCCTCGATGCAATAGTCGACGTCGGCAAGCGTAGCCGCCTCTTCTCCCGGAACACCCTCATAGTCGGTATCGGTCGTGCCTATATAGGTGCGATCACCCCACGGCAGCGCAAACAGCACCCGGTCATCCTCCGGATGGAAAAGAACCACGGCATGCTCGACCGGAAGCTTCTCCCTGTCCACCACGATGTGGATCCCTTTCGTGAGCCGCAGCATGTCTTCGGTCCGGGTCCCGCTCAGCCGGAGAACCTCGTCCGTCCACGGACCCGTAGCGTTGATGATGGCATTCGCTTTGACCTCACGAACGCTGCCATCACGAGTGTTCTTGACGACGACGCCGGAGACTCGGCCCTGCTCGTCTTTGATGAGCGCATCCACGCGCGCCCAGCTCACGGCGATGCCCCCGTTTTCGATGCCGTCAATCACGTTTTCGAGCACGAGGCGCGCGTCGTCCGTCGAGCAGTCGTAGTAGAGCGGCGCTCCCTGAAGGCCATCTTGCTTCAACAAAGGCTCCACCTTGGCGACCTCTGCGGGATTGAGGACTTGGTGCCTTTTCGGTGAACGAAACAGAGACAGCCCCGCGTACAACCACATCCCGGCCTTGATCATGCGGAGGTTCCTCGGGGAGCCGGCGTACACTGGAAACAAGAACCCAAGCGGGTTCACGAGATGTGGCGCCAAATCCAGCATGACTCGCCGCTCGCTCACGGACTCGAATACGAGACTGAACTCGTAGGTCTCGAGGTACCGAAGCCCGCCGTGGATGAGCTTGCTCGACTTGGAGCTCGTCCCAGTAGAAAAATCCTTTTGCTCGAACAGCGCTACACGCAGCCCGCGTCGCGCGGCATTGCGCACGACACCGGCGCCGGTGATACCGCCACCGATGACGATGAGGTCGACTTCGTTGGGGATTTTTTCCCACATCTCGTCGCGAGAGGGCATCAGGACGCTCCTATGATGTCGTGTTCGTCGAGGTAGCGGATCACCTGAGCCGCCGCCTCATCTACGCTGAGGCTCTCAGTTTCGAGATGAACTTCAGGGCGTTCGGGAGCCTCATACGGCGCGTCGAGCCCAGTGAAGTTCGAAATCTCGCCCGCCCTGGCCTTCTTGTAGAGACCCTTGGGATCACGCGCTTCGCAAATCTCGAGAGGGGTGTCCACGAACACCTCGACAAACTCGCCGTCCGGCAGCAGGGACCGAACTCGGTCGCGGTCCTTGCGGTACGGCGAAATGAAAGCCGACAACACGAGACAGCCAGCATCGGCAAACAGGCGAGCCACCTCGCCGATGCGCCGGATGTTTTCGATGCGATCCTCGGCCGCGAACCCGAGGTCACTGTTGAGTCCGTGACGGACGTTGTCGCCATCGAGCACATAGGCAAACGCGCGACGCTCGATCAGCAGGCGTTCGACCCGGTGCCCGATGGTACTTTTGCCGGACCCGGAGAGGCCGGTGAACCACAGCACCGCCCCACGATGTCCGTGCGCGGCGGCCCGAGCCTCCCGATCGACCTCGCCGATGTGCCAGGTCAGGTTTTGTGCCTTAGGCGCGCTCATGGCGTTGAACATAGCCCCGCTCCCTTCGGGAGCAACCTACCCGCGAGCGGCTCGGCCAGAGCCCTCACCGTCTACGGCGACGTCATTTTGCGCCGTTGCGCCGAACTGCGATGTTGTGCTGCCGAAGGGTCTTGCTGAAGTGGTGCTGGCGACCACCGCGGGCAACGAAGTAGTAGTAGTCGTGCTCCTCCGGGGCGATGGCTGCTGCCATGGCGGCCTTTCCCGGGTTGCTGATTGGGCCCGGCGGAAGCCCCGAATGTCGGTACGTATTGTAGGGGTTTTCTGGGTCGTCCAACATGGCCCGGGTAATGTGGCCGTCGAACTCCTCACAGGACGCGGCGGCCTCGGGCACCGCCAGGCAACCATACTGAACCGTTGGGTCCGCTTGAAGCCGTCGCCGGGGAAGGAATCGCTTGGAGGTGAGGCGATTCCAAAAGACACCGGCAATCCTCGGGCGCTCGGCTGGCACCGCGGCTTCCTTCTCGATGATGGATGCCAACGTCACGATGTCATGTGTCGTCCACCCTCTGTGTTTTTCGAGCTCTTCAGCGTACTGCTCTTGGAGCTCCTCGTACTTTCGAGTCCAGTTGGCAAGCATCCGCTCGACCACTCGTCTTGCCCTGGTGTCGTCGTCAAACTCGTACGTGTCGGGAAACAGATATCCCTCGGCGTCGTTCGCTTCCACGCCGTAACTCGCGAGAAGCGAAGCGTCTTCGGTCGCGTCGAGGAAATCGTCTGCGTCGCAGACCCCGTACTCTTCGAGCCGCTGCGCAATTTCAAACCGGGAAAAACCTTCGGGGATCAGGAGGCGAACCTGAATTCGGCCCAAGCCCGTCGTTGCATGACGGGCAACCTCTTCAGGTGTCATCGGCACACGGAATCGCACCTTGCCTTGTCGTAAGCGCCGGTCGAGACCCCGCATGCGCATGTAGAGTGACCACACCTTCACGTCCCTGATGACGCCTTCACTCTTGAGGACCTCGGCAAGCTGCTGGAGGGTCATCCCTGCGGAGACGTCGACGTCGACCTCCTGGACGTCGCTCGTGGGGCCATCGGTGTCTGGATAGATCACGAACAACCACCCGGTGGCGCCTAGGGCACCGAGCACCGCAAGCAACGTCACGAGGCTCAACGCGCGGGCGATGCCGCCGCCGAGGTCACTCTCGATTTTCACGGGCTGTCCGGGTCCGTCCACGTCCCACCCTTATTGGCGTCTAGATACCCCTGGAGCAAGATGGTCGCTGCGGATTGGTCGACGACTGCCCGCTGTTTCACCCCTCGCCGACCCATCTCGCGAAGGGACCGCTCCGCCGCCACCGTCGTCAACCGCTCATCCCAGTAGACGACCTCCACGGCAAGCGCCACGGCCAACACGTCCCCGAACTCCCGCGCCCGGCGGGCCGCTTCCCCTTCGGTTCCGTCGAGTCGCAGGGGAAGGCCAACCACGGCCAATGAGACCTCGTCCTCTGTGAGCGCTTCGCGGATTCGTCGTGCTGCGTCTGCCACACCCCCTTTGGCCGGGACCGTTTCCCGCGGAAAAGCGATCGTCGCCTCCTCGTCCGAAATGGCCACGCCGATTCGCGCCTGCCCAGGATCGATGCCCACGATTCGGCCCATCTCAGCCACTCGCCACGGGTTGGGCGTCGCCATCAGGAGCGGCGGGCGGCTGTGTCGATGCAAGGCGTTCGCTCAGCAGTGGCAGCACGTAGGGGAACCCGACTTGAACCTGGTCGAGGTCCGGTGCGATCTGCCCTGCTAGCCAAAACATCATGACGGACGCGCGCTCTACGTAGAACCAGCCGTCCGGATAGTGAACCGAGCGCATCAGGTTCCGCAGTTCGCTGCGTTCGACCTCCGGATCGGCGAGCGCTTCGAGCTCCGCTGCGTTGGCCTTCATGAGCGCCGCTGGAGTTCGCGCCTCGAGCTTGAGGAGCTTTCGGAAATAGGTCTTCACCGTCTGCTCGAGTAGCGCGCGGTCGCCGCCCTCGGCCACGAAGCCGATCTCTTCGATACCCTGCAGCACGAGCGCATCGTTCTGCTCGAAGAAACCGCGAAGGACGTTGACCATCCCGTCCACGGTCTTGTTGCTGACCTCGCTGATCGCGCCAAAGTCGAGCACCACGAGCTTCGCATCATCGGATCCTTCCACAGGTTGCACGAGGAAGTTCCCGGGATGCGGGTCGGCGTGAAAAAATCGGTCGACGAAGACCTGCTTGTAGAAGCTCCTTACCAGCCGCTCGCCGAGCTTGCGCAGATCAACACCACGCTCCTGGATCTCGTCGAAACGCGTGATCTTGATGCCCTCCATGAACGACATCGTCAACACGTCGCGGGTGGTGACCTCATCGACGACTTCGGGGAAAAGAATGTGATCGTCGTCGACGAAATTGGCCGACATTCGACGCATGCACTCGGCTTCGTGCAGGTAGTCGGTTTCGCGGCGCAGCAGATCGCTCAGTGACTCGTGAACAGCCTCGATGTTCTGCACGGGTACGAACCATTTGTAGACGCGCACCATGAGCGCGATGACACGCATATCGACGCGAACGACCTCTCGAATCCCGGGGTACAACACTTTGACGGCAACCTTGCGACCGTCGTCCATGTACGCGACGTGCACCTGACCGAGGGACGCGGCCGCGACGGGCTCGCGATCCATGCTTCGGAAGAAAGCCTCGGGTTGTGCTCCGAGGCTCTTCACGAAAGCCTCCTCGATCTCGTCAAACGGGTGCGGCGGTACGGCGTCCTGCAGCGTCTCGAGCCTCTTGATGTACGGGGGCGGCAGGAAGCCACCCATGATCGACAGGACCTGCCCTAACTTGATGTAGACGCCGCGGAGGCGCAGCATCCCCGCGAGCAAGCGTTTGGAGTTCTTCTCGTCGATTCGAGCCTGACGACGGATTACCCAGCCAGGGCGGCCAAAGACTCTGGCCAGGGCCAATTGCACCATGTAGCTGGCGAAAATAACCCCAAAGGTGAGCTGGGCACGGACAAGGCGGACGAAGAGACTCATGCGGTTCTGCGGTTGGAGGGGGACGATAGCAGCGTTTGGCGCGCGTCCCAGTGCTTTGGAGCTGGGCCCAAAGGGTATAAAATGATTACATCGTGTCGGGTAGTCGCAGCAAGGACCTTCGGGACAAGCTGAACCAGGCGCTCCGCAGGGGGCGGCTGAGCGAAGCCCTCGGCCACTACGAGGCCCTCCAAATGGTGGAGCGGCGCGAGCCGCGCTGGCCCCACCGCAAAGGCGACCTGTTGAAACGGCTAGGCCGCCCGGAAGACGCGATTGGCTCGTACGAGCTGGCGGTCGACCTCTATGCGCAGCAGGGCTTTGTGGCGCGGGCGGCGGCAATGGCGAAAGTCGTCCTCACGATCGCGCCGGAGCGTGTGGACGTGCTCGCCCGGGTCAGCATGGACACCGCGAGGAAACTGCACCGTTCTGCGCGCTCGGGGGCCATCACCGCAGATGTGGACGCCGCAGGGGATGGCGATGAGCCGACTGCTCAGACGAAAAGCTTCTCCCTCGACGCCATCCCGTTGGTGGCCGACAAGACTGCTGGAGACGACTTGCTGAGGTTCACGACGCCGCCAGCAGCTCGACACATGACGCTCGACCTCGACGTCTCCGATGCCGAGGTGCAAGACCGACCGAGCCCCATCAACGGTCTCAGCGAGCGGCCGACCGCGGAGCACCTCGCGCAGCTCCCGTCGATGCCGCTGTTTGCAGAAGTTCCCAGCTCGGTGCTGGCAAGGATGGTCCAGGAGTCGCGGCTGATCGACCTCGAGCCAGGGGAAAGCCTCATCGAGAAGGGCACGACGGCCGACGCTCTCTTCGCGCTGGTCGAGGGGAGCGTCCAGCTCGTTCGTTCGCCCGACGAGGAGGCGATCCTGTTGTCCGAGGGCGACGTGGTCGGCGTCTCCTGTCTGCTCGAGAACGTCAGCTACGAAGGGGACGTGGCGGCACGGACGAAGGTCCGCGCGCTGCGCATCAGCAAGCTGTTGTTGGATCGGCTCGTCGTCGAACACCCTGCGCTCGGTGACGTCTTGCTCGAAGTGCTCGGACGCCGGCTGGTCGCAACCCTGGTGCGAAGCGCGCCCATGTTCTCGAGTTTCGACCACCAAGCCCGGGCGACGGTCGCGGGGATGTTCGAGGTCCGCCGCGCCAACCAGGGCACCGCGATCCTCGAAGCCGGAAAGCGGGCGGATGGCCTCTACATCCCTATGATCGGCCACCTGACCGCCATTCAGGCAAACGGCGAAAGAATCGGGAGCCTCAAGCTCGGGCGCGCTCTCGGCCAGCACTCCATGCTGACACGCAGCACGTCCCCGATGACGGTCGAGGCCTCGTCCGATGTCCTGGTGCTGCGCTTGTCCGCACAGCGTTTTCACGAGCTGGTTTCCAAGCATCCGAAGATGGTCGCCCACCTCGAAGAGCTCGCGAGGCGGCCTAGCACGCCCACGTTCTCGCTTCTGCCGGAGCCGTGGCGCAAGAGTGGCGCCTGACTCCTGCGGCAGGCGATGTGCACCCCCTGACGAACGCTCTATACTGACGCCCTCATGAGTTACAGTGCATCATTTCGCTGCGTCGCGGGTTGTCACGGAACGTACCCTCTCAACCAGGTAATCTACAACTGCCCGGAGTGCGGAGAGCTACTCGAAGTCCATCACGACATGGACGCGTTGAAGAACCGAAGCGGCTCAGCGTGGATCAAGTTGTTCGATCAACGATGGATGACCCGCGACTGGCCGTACGGAAGTGGCGTCTGGGGCAAGAAGGAGTGGGTGCAGCCGAACCTCCGGGAAGAGAACGTCGTCTCGACGGCTGAAGGCGGCACCAACCTGTTCTGGGCGGAGCGTTACGGCAAGACCCTCGGGCTCAAAGACGTTTGGATCAAGAACTGCGGCAACAGTCACACCGGGTCGTTCAAGGATCTCGGAATGACGGTCTTGGTCAGCACCGTCAAACAAATGATCGAGGACGGCACACCGATCCGCGCCATCGCGTGTGCATCGACGGGCGACACCTCGGCGGCGCTTGCTGCGTATTGCGCATCGGCGGGAATTCCGTCCGTCGTGTTGCTTCCCAAGGGCAAAGTCACGACGGCACAACTGGTCCAGCCCCTCGCCAATGGTGCGCTCGTTTGCGCGCTCGACACGGACTTCGACGGGTGCATGGCCATCGTGCAAAAGCTCACCAACGAAGAGGGCATCTATCTCGCCAACTCGATGAACTCACTTCGGCTCGAGGGGCAGAAGACGGTCGCGATCGAGATCGTCCAGCAGTTCGACTGGCAAGTACCGGACTGGGTCATCATTCCTGGAGGCAACCTCGGCAACGTGGCCGCGTTGGCCGCCGGCTTCGATATGATGTTCGAGCTGGGGCTCACCTCCAAGCGCCCCCGGCTGTGCTTGGCGCAGGCCGAGAAAGCCAACCCACTCTACAGGGCCTACAAGCAAGGTTGGGATAGCTTCGAGGCGATAACCGCACAGGACACCGAGGCGAGCGCCATTCGAATCGGGAACCCCGTGAGCGTCCGCCGTGCGATTCGCGCGCTGAAGGCATTCGACGGGGTCGTCGAGCAGGCCAGCGAATCCGAGCTTGCCGAAGCGTCCGCCGCAGCGGACCGAGCAGGCAGCTACACCTGCCCGCACACCGGCGTCGCCCTCGCAGCCCTCGAGAAGATTCGAGCCAAGGGCCTCGTGGAACCCGGCCAACGCGCGGTGGTGATCGCCACGGCCAACGGCCTGAAGTTCACGCAATTCAAGATCCGATACCACGAAAACGAGATACCCGGGGTGGAGAGCAAACACCCCAACAAGCCGGTCAGTCTACCGAGTGAGTTCGAAGCGGTGAAGGCAGCCGTCTTCAAGGAACTCGAAGCCCGAGCCAAATAGAGGCGACAGTCTCCTTCGTGGAGTCGTCAGCTCCCGATGCGCCCGGCGAGGAGCTCGCGGTCGACGCGGCGTAGATTGACCAACCGCAGGCGCACCTCGAAGTGCGCGTCGTCCACGCGCTTTGAGCCGATCGTTCTACCCTCGAAGCTGCGCGCGTCACCGCCGGCCGTCGCACTGAAACGAATCGGCGCGCCCGGTGCGAACGCCCGGGGACTCAGTACGGTGAGAACTACTCCATCGAAGCTGCAGGCCTCCGCGTCCTCACCGCTGTCCAATCGAAGCTTCACCTGATCAGCCTTTTTGACGCCGCATGGCGGCGCGGGCCTCTTTCAGGTCTTCCTGCTTGCGAATCGCATCTCGCTCGTCGCCCTTCTTCTTGCCGCGGCCGAGCCCTAGCTGAACTTTGGCCACGCCGTTCTTGAAGTAGACCTGAAGCGGCACCAGCGCATAGCCACGCATCGTCAGCCGCCCGCGCAGGTTCTCGATTTCGCGCTTGTGTACGAGAAGCTTGCGGCGTCGCTGGGTCTCATGCCCTGCATGGCCTCCCTGCTCATAGGGAGCGATGTGCATGCCGTAAAGGAAAAGCTCGTCGGCGTCGATTCGGCAGTAGGCGGCTTCGAGGTTCCCGCGACGCGCACGGAGGCTCTTTACCTCGGTGCCGTAGAGCACCATGCCGGCCTCGAGCCGCTCATCGATGTCGTAGCGTTTGGCGGCCTTCGGGTTACGGCACACCAGAAATTCCATTCCTGGAACGCCTTTATCAACGCGCTTCTTCGCCATCCCCTGTCGGCTCTAGCACGGGCTGTTCGGCTGTGCGAAGTCGCTCGAGCCACGCCAGCTCGGTCTCCAACCGACGAGCAGCGGGAATGTCGCCGCGTGTTTCAGCCTCCTCGAGGGCCTGCTTACGGCGTTCCACCTCTGCATCCCAACGTGCCGTGGCCGACGGGGAGTGATCGAGCACCCAGCTTCGCGCGTTTGCTTTGATAGAGATCCGAACGCGCGCGTCGGGCATTGGCGCGTTGGGGACTGAAACCTCGAGAAGAACTCGCGGCCAGGATACGTCGATCTCGATGACACACGGTGTCTCTCCCCACTCGATACGCGGTCGAAAAACCTCGGAGGCGTAGCCATCGGCATCGACCTGGGCCCAGGCCAGGCAGGTTCTTCCCCGCTCGCGGATCGTCACCACGACATCATGCTGCCCGTCACGATCGAAGTCCGGCCGGGGCTCCGGGCCGAGCTCGACCCATAGTCGCTCGGGCCACCGCGCGTCCGGCACTAGGATCGACAAGGAGGGGCCACGCGATGTCAGCACACGGACGGTCGAGTCAGGGCCCCGGACAGCGTCAAAGGCCACGTAGTCGCGTTCGTCGATGCGACGGCCGATCTCAAAGCCGTGCTTACGGAGATCCTCGATGACAGCGTCCGCCTCGGCGCCGGGATCGACGCCCAGTCTCAGGTAATCGAGGGGGTCTTGAACCGGCGGGGGCTGAGCACACGCCACCAAACACGCGCAACAGAGGATGAGGCACCGCACCTGGCCACTCTACGTGGCTTGAACAAGAACGCGAGCCGCCAGCACGAAGGTATGCACCTCGGATGCTCCGCCCGCCCGGAGAGCCTCCGAGGCTGCCCCGAGCGTCGCGCCCGTCGTTCGAACGTCATCCACGAGCAGGACCCGCCCCACCCCATGCAGCGCCGATGTGGCAAACGCCCCTGCGATGTTCCGCTGCCGCTCGGCGTGCGGCAGGTCCACTTGGCTCGGCGTGTTGCGCACACGGCGAAGGCATCGAAGCAGCGCGGGCACCCCGAGCGAGCTCGCGAGGGGCCTCGCAAGCAGTGCGGCCTGGTCATACCCCCGCGCGCGACGCCGGCGCCAGTGGAGCGGGACCGGCACTACGGCGTCGACTCTGCCGGCCCACTGACTCGCTTCTTCCGCCATCACCGATCCGAGCAAGGCGCCGAGCTCACTGCGGGCGTCGTACTTGAATCGCTGGATCGCGTCAGCGACTGGGCCGCCGTATTCGTAGACTGCGCCCGAGTCGGAGGCCGGTTCGATGAGCGCCGTGCAGGAGGTGCAGAAGACTGTGCTGCCGGCCGTCGGCTCGTCGCAGCCAGGACAACGAAGCGGTGCAACCAGGCTGAGGAGTCCACCAAGGAGATCTCGCATGCGGGCGTATCGACCGTCGCCGAGAAGAGTTGCCCCGGCACTGACGCTGGCGCGCGGTCTAGTGGTCGTAGGGTTCGCCGCGTAGGATCGAGAACGCTCGATAGATCTGTTCGGCCAGGAACAAACGGGCTAGGCGGTGGGGCAGTGTCATGGAGGAGAGCGAGAGGCGTAGGTCTGCCTTCTTTGACAGCTCCTGGGGAAGGCCGTAGGCGCCGCCGATCAGGAACACCACGGTTTGAACCGACTCGTTTTCAGCACGGCCCAACCACTTCGCGAAGTCTCGGCTGCCGAACGCGCGGCCGTCGACTTCGAGAGCTACGACACGGGAGCGATCGGGGATACTGCGTGCGAGGCGTTCGGCTACGTCATCCGCTTTGCCGTCTTTAATCTCGATCTCTTCGAGCTTGGCGTATCGCCCTATTCGCGCGTAGTAGTCGCCCAGCAGTGACCGCAAGTCGCGGTCCTTCGCTTTCCCAACGGCGATGATTCGTACGTGCACAACGCGAGGGTCTACGGAAAGACGAAACCTTCGTCGGCCGTTTGGCCTTCGAACTCTACCCGATCCGCATCGAGCCAAAGCGCCTCGAGGTCGTAGTAGCCGCGCGTGTCTTGATGAAAGATATGCACGACCACATCGCCAAAATCGAGAAGCACCCAATTGCCTTGCGGAAGCCCTTCAACGCCCGAGCACCGTGCTCCGTACTTGTGCTTGACGTCTTCTTCGATCCCACGCGCGATGGCAGCCACTTGGCGATCGCTTCGCCCGCTCATCACGATGACGTAGTCGGTGTAATCGACCTTGCCGCGTACATCGATGATCTCGATTCTTGCTGCCTTCTTATCGAGCGCTGCCTCGGCGACCTTCAAAGCCAGCTCACGGCCGACTATCTGGTCGTTCGTCGAAGGGGGACTCGGGTTTGTTTTCAGTTGTGCACCGTCTGCTTGTTTGACCAACTAGTTTCCTCCTTTACTGCCTGACTTGGCCCTCTCCTTGGCCGATCCATTTGAGAGTACAGAGCTCGGCCAAGCCCATTGGACCATAGGCATGAAGCTTTGTTGTCGAAATTCCGATCTCGGCGCCCAGGCCAAGCGCGAACCCGTCGTTAAAACGAGTCGAGGCGTTCACGAGAACCAAGCTCGCGTCGACCTCGCGCATCCACCGGTCGGCATGGGCGGCATCTTCCGTGACAATCGCCTCCGTGTGATTC
>JAUXFZ010000273.1 GCA_030622585.1 Myxococcales bacterium | reverse complement strand
TCGGCCCTCGCCGCCTCGAAGCAATACGCGACATCTTGGCGACGATGCTCGCGCGATCGGCGCGCGGGAGGGCACGCAGGTTCGAGGAGCTACGGCAGGCGGGAGCCCAAGTCAGCGCGCCCGACATGCCCGAAGCGAGACCGGATGTCCGCCTCTTGCTCGAGCTCGATCGGGAGTACCGAGAGAAGGTCGAAGCAGACGAGCTCCCTCGAATCGCGCCGCAGCGGAACAACCCCGAGGGCGCCGCCTGGCTCCCCGTCCTCCACAGCTACGAAGATGGCTGGCACTTCACCGCGTTGTTTTCGAACACCGATCGAGCCCACGAGCTAGGCCGCGTCCGAGATTGGGTGGTGGTCTACTTCGAACGCGACGGCCACGAGGGCCAGTGCACCATCGTCACCGAGTACCGCGGACCCCTCGTCGGCAAACGAGTTGTCCGGGGGCGCGAAGATGAAGTCGCGTCGGTCGAGGGTCTCCCCCCCGGGACCGAGTGATGAGCAGCTTTGTCTGGATGAAGTTCCTCGAATCTGCGCCTGAGCGTTATGACCGAGGTGTCGAGCTTTTATCCGGGGGGCGCATCGCGGATGTCTACGAGCAAATTGCCGAGCAGGTGGCTTCACCTGGCAAACGCATACTCGACGTTGGCTGCGGTACCGGCGGGGTTTCAATTGCTTGTGCCGCAAGGGGCGCAGACGTGGTCGCGATCGATTCAAACGCCGGGATGCTCGACATCGCGCGCGCGAAGCCCGTTCCAGCTGATCGAGGTGGTGACGTCGAGTGGCTCGAGATCGGCCTCGCGGAGATCGAAGACCGGTTCAGTGAAGCGCAGTTCGACGCCGTCGTATTCTGTCTCGTATTCAGTGAGCTTTCGCCCGACGAACAGACCTACGCGCTCGACATCGCACGCTCCCGGTTGGTGTCTGGCGGGTGCTTAGTCATTGCCGATGAGACTCTGCCCTCGTCGCGGCTCAGGCGCCTGTGGTACCAGATGCGCCGGCTTCCTCTGATCGCGGCCACCTACATGCTGACCCAAGCGAGCACGCGACCGGTCGAGCACGTGGCCGATCGTATTCGTGATGCGGGCTTCGGACGGGTTGAAGAAGCGCGGCTTTGGGGGGATACGTTTTTCGTCGCACGTGCCGTGCGTGAGGATGTCGGACGATGAAGCTGTGGCAGCTCCCACATTGGCTGCGAGACACCATGCTGCGAATGCTCCCGCATCGCGCGCCCACCGGCCTCGTCCGAGTCGGAAATCCAGGACGCAACTCTCCCGTGCTCGTCACTGGCAACTTCACGCTCACGATTCGACGGTTGATCAACGTGCTGAGTGGTCACGACGCCTGGCTTCTGTGCGCGAACAGCAAAGGCATCAACGTTTGGTGCGCGGCGGGCGGTGGCCACCTCACGCATCACGACGTCATATCCGTTGTGCGAACGTCACGGATCGGCGAGCAGGTCGATCATCGGGAGCTCGTTTTGCCCCAGCTCTGCGCGACCGGCGTCGAGCGGCGCAAGATCGCCGAAGTCACTGGATGGTCGGCGCGCTGGGGCCCGGCACGCCTGGAGGACCTCCCAGGTTTTCTGGGGCGACGGCTCCACGTGGTCAAAGGCGAGCGGTTTGTTCGTTTTCCGTTCTGGGAGCGCATGGAGATGGCCTTCATGTGGTCGTGGCCCCTCGTTGCGGTTGCTGCACTGGTCGCATGGGGAGTCGATAGCTGGGCGGTCGGCCTGTGTGCGGTCGCGGTCATCGTTTCTATCGTGGGAGGGATATTCGCGGCACTGCCTTGGCTCGTCGTCACGGGTCCAAGACGCTGGCTTACCTTTGGCGCATTCGCTGCAGTCGGTTTCGGGGTGGGTGTGGGCGTCCTTGCCGCCCTTGGTTCGGCAACCTCGGCGCACCTCTGGCTGGCGGCTGGCGCTGCGGTTGTCGCGACCGCCGTGCTTTCCACCGACCTCGCTGGGACTACGCCCTGGTATGGCAGCTACATCAACACGTTTCACAACGAGGCGCGCGTCGATCTCGTGGAAGAGCGTTGCACGGGCGCCGCCGAGTGCGTGCAGGTCTGCCCCCGAGACGTCTTGGCGATGAACGGACATCGCAGAAAAGTCGAGATCAAGCGACCCGAGCAATGCATTCAATGTGGAGCATGTATCGTGCAGTGCCCCGAGGATGCGCTGCGTTTCCGGTACGACGACGGTCGCATCGTCGAGGCGGCAACGATTCGCCGCACTCGCATGAACATGGTGGGCCGCCGAACGGTCGAAGCGCCAGAGCAGTAGGGTTCTAGAGGCATGCGTGTTCCCATTTTGCGCCGGCACTGTGCTAGAAGGCCAAGTCGAGTCGGATGAACTTGGTAACTTTGAGTGCAATCGCGGGATTTGTTGGGACGCTGAGCTTGGCCGTGTTCGCGTCGTGGCTCGCGTTTTCGCTCGGTCGGTGGCTGGGCGCGCGGGAAGCGCGGCGTGACGATCGGGAGCACGAGGGGCCGGTGGGCTCAGTCGTGGCTGCGACCCTCGGTCTACTCGCATTCACACTCGCGATGGCATTCAACATGGCGCACACCAAGCACAGCGGCCGAAAGGCGCTGGTGCGTGAGGACGTCAAAGCGATTCAAATGGCCTATGACCGGGCGATGCTCTTGCCGCCCGAAGCGACCACGACCGCGCACGAGAAGCTCATCGAGTACGCTCGCATCCGCGCTTTCGACACGTTCTCCCAACCGGATCTGCCCATCGAGAACATCGTCGCTAGGTCGGAAGCGATTCACCACGAGCTATGGCAGCAGGCCGTCGCGCATCGAGAGCACACGCACGTCCGGTTCTACATGGACGCACTGAGTCGCTTGAAGAACGTACACGCCGAGCGAGTGACCATGGGCGTGCACGACCACGTTCCCCTCTTTGTGTGGATCAGCCTCGCGATCGTCACGGCGCTGGGCATGGTCACGATGGGCTACCAGGCGTCCCTTCTCGGCTCGCGGAGAGCGAGGGCGATGATTCCTCTCATCATCGCCTTCTCCGTGGTGTTCTGCGTGGCGCTCGACCTCGACCGGCCTCTGAGTGGCGTTCTACGCGTCGATCAAAGCCCGATGATGCGTCTCGCCGACACGTTGCAGAGCCAATAGTGTAGGGCGGGAGCGTGACCCCGGTAGATTTGACCGGGTCGCATGGGGGGACATACTCGCCTCCTATGCATGTCTTTTATCGTTGGTCGGCTTTGAATTTCTTGATCGTTTGTCTTCTTGCTGGGTGCGGTGACAGCGCAGCGCCGTCGGGGGGTGCTGGCGGCGCTGGTGGCTCTGCGGGCATGGGCGGTTCCGGTGGCATGGGCACCGACGCCTTTTACGTTCCCCCCGATCCGCTTCCGTCCGACGTGCCGGGGACGTTGATTCGAGTCGAGGAGATCGAGCCGTTCGCGGAAGGCACCCAGGCATGGAAGGTGCTCTACGTGTCGACGGCCGTCGACGGCACGCCGATTGCGGTGTCCGGAATGGTTGCAGCGCCGGCCGGACCTCCGCCGCAGGACGGTTACGATGTCGTGACCTGGAACCACGGAACCAAAGGGGTGTCGGATCGTTGCGCACCGTCCCGCGGTTACCGCAGCGGGTTTCATGACTTCTTCGACATTGCGCCCGAGCTGGTCGCGGCGGGCTACGTCGGGGTGATGACCGACGCCGAAGGCCTCGGAACCCCGGGCATCCACCCCTATCTCGTGGGTCCGAGCGAAGGCCGCGGGGCACTCGATATCATCAAAGCCGCACAGCAGATCGAAGAAGCGGGCGCGGGAAGCCGAGTCGTGATCTGGGGCCGCTCACAGGGCGGACATGGCGCACTATTCGCAGGAGAGATCGCGCCGACCTGGGCGCCCGAGCTCGAGGTGCTTGGCGTGATCAGCGCAGCACCGGCGAGCGAGTTTCAGGCGATCATCACGTCGGGTGTTTTCTTGCCCGGCGCCAGAGGCTTCATCTGGCAGCTCGCGCTCGGCTTCGAGGCCTCGTATGCGGAGCTCTCGATCGAAGACGTCTTTGCGGACGAGGCGCTCAGCGCGATCGAGACACTTCTCGACGAGGAGGCGTGCGGGGCCGAGTTCGGTGAGGTTGCGGCGGGATTCGATGGCGCGGGCTTCGAGACGAGCCCGCTCGACATTCCCGCCTGGGTGACGCGTTTGGACGAGAACTCGCCGGGCAACGTCCGTACGGAGGTGCCCATCTTGCTCATCCAGGGCCAGGACGACAGGATCGTACCCATTCTGCTGACCAACGTTCTCAACGGCCGCCTCTGCGACATCGGCAACGAGACCGATTATCGTGTTTTCGAAGGCTACGGGCACAACGACTCCACACTGAAGAACATGCCCCTCATGCTCGAGTGGACGGCAGCCCGCTTTGCCGGAGAGTCCGCGATTACGACCTGCGAGTAACCTCGAGCAGGATGCCCCGTTCGTTGGCCGCCGCCCGGTGGCGGAGCGTCAGTCCAGCGGGTCGCAGACAAAGACGGGAATGTCTCGGTCGGTGCGCGCCTGATACTCGTCGTACGGTGGGTAGGCCTCGACGATGACGGGCCACAGCGTTGCTTTCTCCTCCGGGCCCACCTCGCGGGCGCGGTATGCACGGCGGACGCCGTCCGCTTGGATCGTGATGTCGGGCGCGGCCTTGAGGTTGTAGTACCAGACCGGGTTCTTGGAGATGCCGCCGAGGGAGGCGACCAGGATCTTCTGCTCTCCGTGCGGAACGTGCATCAGCGGGATCTCCCGCGTCTTGCCGGTCTTCCGTCCGGTCATCGTGACCAGGCAGATCGGTTTGCTGGCGG
>JAUXFZ010000018.1 GCA_030622585.1 Myxococcales bacterium | reverse complement strand
GATCGGGGCCGTTCTCCGCTTTGATGATGAAGGCCGCGATTCGTTCCGTGGGCGTGCACCGCAGCGTGATCTCCATGGGGGGCGGCTCGAACCCACCGAGCCCTTCGAAACTCCGCAGCCTGAGGACCTTGGGCTCGCTCGGAGCCGCGTGCCCTGCCGGACACTCGTGCTGGATCATGAATTGCTGCCGAGGTGCCCCGCGGACCTGCGTCCGCACGATGCCCTGCGAATCACTCTCCCCAGCGGGGTCCCCGTCCACAGTGACGCGGGCTCGCGGGATCGGGACGCCCGGATCCGATTCGACGACGAAGATGACCGCGATCAGGCGTGGCGAGCGGACTGGGCCTTCGCACGATGCAAGGGCCGCGACGCTCGCCACGGTGAGGAACCAGCGCCTCAACGACATGCCGGACTCCGCGTCTCGGCCCGACCGGTACATCCCAATTTCGCCTCCAGAACGAGCACGACATCTCGAAACACGGCTTCGTTCGGAAAGCGGTCGGCGAGAGCCTGGTAGTGGGTTAGCGCGCGTTCGAAGTCGTTCGAGGCGATGAGGTTCGCGCCTCGACGCTCTGCGGCCTCCCGGCCAGCGAGGGTCACATCTCGGCGGGACGGAGCCAGCATGGCTCGAGTGCCAGAGGGCGCCGACGCACGCCGCGTCGCCTCGACGCCGTCTCGTGGGTACGTCGGGAGGCGCCGCGCGTTCATCTCGGTGATCATGTCGCGCAGCGCAGCGGCGGCTCGCCACTGCTGGTAGGCCAGCACACCGAGGCCCGAGACCACAGCAAGAACCACGGCAAAAACGACGACCGGACCTATGCCCGCTTCGGTGACGCGCCGCACGCGGCCCTGAAGCCTTGTGCGCAAGGTTCGCCACGACCCGCTCGTACCGTCAACGGATCGAGCGGGGCAAAGAACGCGATCGGGGGACGGTGGGGCGCGACCGGAGCCCTCGAAAGGTGGGTCCGGCTCGGCCAGCCGAATCGGATCGATGAGTGTCCTGTC
Organism: Myxococcales bacterium; assembly: GCA_030622585.1. Taxonomy (GTDB): domain Bacteria; phylum Myxococcota_A; class Polyangia; order Polyangiales; family Houyiibacteriaceae; genus SG8-38. The sequence goes on along the minus strand of JAUXFZ010000018.1, from coordinate 11,862 downwards.
GTCGTCGATCTCTCGGATGAGCATCGTTGGCGGCTCGCTCATGCCTCACTCGCAGGGCTCTCCACCCGCTCAAAGACGTGCGTCAGCCGATAGCCTGTGTCCCGGTCGTAGCCGCGAACTTCGCTGACATGCGTCACGCGGCGCGAACCGTCCGACAGGCGAGACACCTGCACGATCGTGTCGACGGCCGAAGCGATCTGAGCACGGAGAAGATCGATCGGCACGGCGACATCGCCCATCAGTGCCATGGTTTCCAGGCGGTTCAGTGTGTCGATCGGAAGCGTGGCGTGGACCGTCGAAAGGCACCCACGGTGGCCCGATGTCATCGCTTGAATCAGGTCGAGCGCTTCGCCGCCGCGAATCTCGCCGATCACGATTCTGTCGGGACGCATGCGGAGCGTGGCTCTCAACAGCTCGCGAATCGTGACGCCACCCTTACCCGAGGCGTCCGCGGGTTGTGCCTCGAGGTGGACGACGTGGGGCAACCCGAGTTGGAGCTCCTGGGAATCTTCGATGACGACCACACGCTGATCGTTCGGCGCAAGCGACGCGAGCGCGCTGAGCAGAGACGTCTTGCCCGAGCCACTTCCACCGGCGACGACCACGTTGTCCTTCCTCGCGATAGTCTCCCGCAGAAGGCCTGCCGTCGCCGGACAAACTGCTCCAAGAACCACGAGCCGATCCAGGGTTAATTGCTCCCGGCGAAATCGTCGGATGCAGACGACGGGGCCCGACGTAGCGGCCGGCGCAATGATCGCCTCGACGCGCGAACCGTCAGGGAGCCTCGCCTCCAAGATCGGCCGGCGAGCGCTGAGCTCCCGGCCGACGAACTGGGAGAGATTTCGCAGTGCCGACATTAGCGCGTGCTCCGACGCGAATGCGCTGCGGGTGAGGTACAGTCGTCCTCGCTTCTCGATGTAGATCTCGTCGTGGCCGTTGATCACGATCTCGCTGACCTCGTCGCCCTCCAAGAACGGAGCGATGGGAGCGAAGAGCGACGCTATGGTTTGATCGAATACGTAGCGGGGAATGCTCACGGCATCTCCTCCTCCCCCCCGCCGAGCGAGGGAAGCGGCGGCAGACGTCGAGGGCCCACCGAAGCATCGACGACCTGGACGAGGAGCGAGCGCACCTCAGCAGCGTGAGGCCCCGTGGGGTTCAACCTCAGATACTCCCGGAGATGCGGTCTCGCGCGTTCTTGGTCCGCGTGACGGTCGCGATAGAGCATCGCAAGCCGGTAGTGCGGCAAAGGCATCAGTGGCTCCGCTCCTACGATCCGTTCCAACTCGGACTGCGCGCGCACCACATCGCCGAGCGCCTCGTAGATCGTCGCAACGACGAGCCGAAGAGCCCAATCGGCGGGGTGATCGCGAAGGTAGTTCGTTGCGTGACTGAGAGCCGATTGGTATCGGCTCGCCGCCACGCAGACTCGCACGAGCCAGTAGACCACGGAGGCCTCGTCATGACCACGTTGGCGCGCAGCGCTCAAGTACTGTTCGGCGCGTAGTAGATCGCCAGCGCGCGCGTGCGTGGCCGCCAAGAAGAGGAGGTCGTCCACAGTCACGGCCGACAGTTCGACCTGCAGGGTGGGCCCTGCATGCAGGGCGACGTGCTGGCATCCGGTGAGAATCCCGAAGCACCCGATCAGCAGCACGCCGAGCGCATGGCTACGGCGTCGCATGCGCCCTCGCCGTGACTCGTCCGATGATCTCGCTGAGCCATTCGACATACTCGTGCCTCCCAATGTGGTTGGTTAGAAGAAGCAACCGACGGATCTCAGTGAGCGCGACCGACCATCGTTCCCGCTCGAGCGCGTTCAAGAGATTGAGCCGCGCCGCCGCATAGTCGGTGTTCACCCGCGCGGCGAGCGCTGCGCCAGCGCGACGCGTGCGGCGGATCCCGACCTCATCGCCCGTGGCCCGGTAGCAAGATTCGGCCTCCTGATAGCGCTGCACGGCACGAATGCCGTCGCGCGGATCGTAAACGTATCGGTCCGTACGCAGACGGGCGAGCTCTTCTGTCCTGCGGCCGCTCGCGAAGCCGTTGCCCTCGACGGGACAGCTTGCCTCCTCGACGAACAGCTCCGGATACGCGTCGAAGGGGCGACGGCCGGCGACCGGGGTCTCCCGAGCGCGACACCCGCCGCCAAACACCACGAGCGCGAGCAGGATGAGCAGCGCGACGGCGCCCCTGCCCCCATTTCCAACCCGCGAAGTCATGGTGCCCCGAAGCCTCCTGTCGTGAAGCGAACCACGACTGGACCCAGGAGGAGGACGATCACACAGACGAAGATCAACGTCATCGGGCCCAGAAGCATCAGGGCGGCCTCCGCAGCGGTCTCTTCTGCTGCGATGCTGCGCCGGAGGCGTTGCGTCTGCGCCTGGATGGTCAACACGCTGGCAAGCGGAGTCCCCTTGGCCTCGGCCTGTACGACGCTGTTGACGAACTCACGAACCTGATCGATCGGAACGCGTGTGGCGAAAGCCTCCATCGCGCTCCGTCGAGTGTGTCCGAGGTCAATCTCCTGCAGCACGCGACCGAACTCTTCGTTCACCGGGTCGTTGGGGTCAGCGGCGCTGTCGGTGATCCGTCGAAGCGCCCCGGGGAAATCGAGCCCTGCGCCCATGCACATCGCCGCAAGCTCCACTGAGCCTGCGAGCCCGCGGCTGACGCTTCGTGCGCACGCCTGGGCCACCGCCAACACCCTAAACCAAGGCCCAACGAGTCCGAGACAGAGGGCGCACGCCACCAATAGGCGGGGCAGCATCAGGACCCGGCAGACGAGGAGCCCAGCCATCCCTAGTGCGAGGCCGCAGACGACAGACATCGCCATCAACTCGTCTTCGGACAAGCCCAGGTACTCGCCGGCACGAACGAGCGAACGGCGCACTCGTGTTCGAACGGGATCCAACGGGAGGGAAGCCAGCCATCCGGCTAGAACACGCACCAGCGGCTCGGCCACGGCGAACGGACCTCCCCGACGAAGTGCACGGGCCCGATTGAGGCCTCGGGTGCCCAAGGTCGGCCTTACGGAAGCGGGTGTCAGCGAGAGGAGGAAGACGAACGACGACACCCCGGCCAGCACCATGATGAACGACAAGGCGAGCAGAAGGTTCAGCGGGACGGTCACAGATCGACCCTCGCAATGTGATGAGCCCAGAACGCCGCGAACGCCCAGACGAGCGCGCAGGCTCCGAGGATCGCCCGACCCATCGAGTGGGTCAGCATCGGGTCGAACCACGATCGATCCAGCCACGCGATGATGAAGCAAAGCACGAATGGTACGGATGCCAGAACCAGAACTTGCCCGCGCCCCTCGGCAGTCTTGGTCCGGAGCACGCCTTCGAGCCGAGCGGCTTCACGCAACGCGGCGGCCGCGCGCTCCAACGTTAGTGACAAATCGCCGCCAGTTTGCCTCGCCACGACGATCGTGGTGAGCGCTCCCGAGATCACCGTACTGTTGACCCGCTGGGACAGCGCGTGGATCGCGCGATCGAGAGGCGCCCCGAGGTGAAGCTCTTTGATGAGGAGATCCACCTCTTCGCTGAACGGCTTTGGAACCAGGACAACCGTCGACGCAATGGCTTCTCCGACTGAAGAAGTGGCCTTCAGCGCGCTCGCAAGCATCAGTAGCCAAGTGTCGAGTTGGCGCTCGAGCTGAGCAACGCGCGCCATGTGGCGTTTCCACAACAGCCATGGAGGGGCCGAAGCCGCAGCCAGCCCAAGGAGAGCAAAGGCGGGACTACCCGTCAGCGAGAGCATTGCCACAGCCGCGACGCACACGAGAATCTGTGCCCGTGCGAGGGGGGCCCCGCGGCACCCCATCAGGAGGAAGGTGCAATGCGTGTCGAGACGAGCAGCATAGGCTCGGAACGAACGGTCGAGGGGGCCGCCTTCCGCACCGAGGAGCAGGTAGGTTAGGGCGGTGCACCCGCCGACGGCGACCGCCCCGTACAGAAGCATCCACGCAAGCGGCCCCGGGCTCACAAGTACTCCCCGCGACGAGTGAGCCCCCGAGTAATGAACTCATCGAGGAAGCTCGGCACGTAGCCGGTCGTTCGATGTTCGCCCAAGACGCCGCCTGAGGAACTCGTGCCGCTTCGATGAAACGCGAAGATCTCGTGGAGGACGAGCTCGCCGCCTTCACCGAGCGGACCGACCTCTGTGATGGACGTTACGCGACGCGTCCCATCGCAGAAGCGCGCCTGCTGAACGACCACGTGAACGCTTGCGGCGATCTGCTCGCGAATCGCTCGGGGCGACAAGTCGAGACCGGCCATCATGCAGAGCGTCTCGACGCGCTTGAGCGCTTCTGCGGGGCTGTTGGCGTGAGTCGTCGTCATGGAGCCCTCGTGGCCGGTGTTCATCGCCTGCAACATGTCGATCGCCTCCCCCGCTCGGCACTCTCCGACGATGATTCGGTCGGGCCGCATGCGAAGAGCGTTCTTGACCAGCGCGCGAATGTCGTACCCGCCGGAGCCGGCGAGATTGGACGGCTTGGACTCGAGTGAGACGACGTGCGGCTGGTTGAGGCTCAGCTCCGCGGCGTCTTCGATGGTCACTATTCGCTCGCCAGGAGGAATCTCGGTGGACAGAACGTTCAAGAGCGTGGTCTTGCCGCTTCCGGTCCCACCGGAGATGATCATGTTCCTCTTGGCGCGCACGCATCGCGCCAAGAACTCTGCCATTGGGCGGCTGAGGCTTCCGAGCGCGACCAGACGGTCCATCTCGAGCGGTCGCCGCGCAAACTTCCGAATGGTGATGCAGGGCCCACGAGTCGCGAGCGGGGGAATGATGGCGTTGACGCGCGAGCCATCTTTAAGCCGCGCATCCACCAATGGCGTGCTTTCGTCAATTCGCCGGCCGAGCGGAGTCACGATCCTTTCGATCGCTGCGCGGCACGACTCGTCGTCGGTGAAGCGCAACGAGGTCAGGTGAAGCGTTCCAGCCCGTTCGACGTAGATCAGCTGCGGGTCGACGACCATGATCTCCGAGATCGTGTCGTCATCGAGCAACTGCTGGAGTGGGCCAAGACCAAGAGCCTCGTCGGCCATCTCCAAGACGAGTCGCGCCCTGTCCGTCGTTGAAGGAAGCTCTGACCCGAAGTTCGACACGATCTGCTCGAGGGCCCGGAGCACGCGCGGGCGCAGAATGGCGGCGTCCATATCGGTATCTTGGAGCGATGCGAGGTCGAGATGGTCGAGAAGGGAGCGGTGTATTCGCCTCCTGAGCTCGGGCGCTGCGAGGCCGTCAGTCGCGTCGGAAGGGAGCGCTGCGATCCGCAGAACATAGGGACCCACGCGCAGAGCAACATCGGGTGAGACGCACGCTTCGGAGGCGTCCATGAGCTCATCGGCCAGCGTCGTGCCATTGGCGGACTGATCCACAACTCGGACCCCGGTCGGGCCGCGTTCGACCCGCAGATGGACCCGGCTGACCGCAGGCGACGGGAGGACGACGTGACACGATGGGTCCCGTCCGATTGTGAACGTCGCCGCCCCGGGAACGTTGATCTTCCGTTCGGAACCGTCTGGCGTGGCGACGGTTACGACAAAGCCCCCGGTCATCGAAGGCCCTCGCTTCCGGTCCTTGCGGGGCTGGTCCCGGGGTCGCGCCCTACCCGCGGCTGGTCCATGAGCCCGTGGTCGTCGACGCCTCCGTGAAAGCTCTCGTACACGCGCAGCGCTTCTTCGACACGGTTCCGTTGACTCAGGCTTACCGGTTCGAGGACGGACGGGACGACCAACATGTACGACGCGTTGTCTTCGATCTCACGAGAATGCGTCCCGAACAGAGCGCCGATGAAGGGAATGAGGGCGAGGCCGGGGATCCCGCTCTTGCTGCGCCGCTCCGTGCGGGCGCGGATTCCTGCCAACGACACCGACTGGCCGAGCTCCAGGTTCACGAGCGTCTCGACATGAGACGTGATGCGCCCCGGAATACCGCGAACCCCTTTCTCAGCGTCTAGGTCGGAGACGTCCGCGACGATCTCGAGCTCGATTCGCCCGGTCCTTGAATCGTATCTTGGAAGGACGGACACCTTCGTCCCGAACTCGATTGCCTGGACGTTGACGGTCAGGTTGTTTTGGACCTGAACGTTGAACTCCCCGCCTGAAGTGAACACCGCCTCGGTGCCATTCGCCGTCACCAGGGTGGCCTGCCGATACATCTTTGCCCAGCCCTTCGACTGGGCAAGGTCGAAGCTGGGCAGGAACGTGTGCGGCAGTATTTGAAACGCACTCTGGGTTGGCTGCCCACTGCCGCCCGTGATCGCGATGGCGGCTTCCGAAGGGGTGACCGTGCTCCCGATATTGCCCGGCCAGTTGAGTCCGATCTGGTGGCTGTAGCGGTCCTGAATCAACACGAAGTACAAATCCAGGCGGATGTTCTCTCGACCGCCAAAGCCCTGGCGGGCGTCCGCCGCGATCACGCGGATGGTGTACTGAAGCTGGTCGCCGCCGTCCTCGATGAGCAGGAGAGAGGTGGAGCCCTCCTGCTTTCCGACGATCACGAAGCGGCTTTGGTCCCGGGTGACGCGGATATCGACGGGCCCAGGCGCGCCTTCGGAGTAACTCCTGATCCCCCGAGCCGGCAGACTCTTCTGCTCACCAACCCGAAGCACGATCGAGCGCGCCGCCTCGACCTCAGCGGCCGCGCGGGGCTCGAGCACTGCCGTGAGGAGCATCGCGGTTACCAGGACGGCCCTCTTGCGCAGGGACGACACCCTAATCCACTTTCTCAATTCGCAGGCGGCGTTGGCGGCGTGCTCGCTTGTCCTGTTCGAGAACGTCCGAGTCATCGGTTTCGGCAAGGCTCTCGTTGATCTCGAGGTCATCCTCGTTGCGCAGCACGAGACTCAGGGTCCCGTCGCGACGCGCGTGGGCGAGCAAGCTCGCCTGGTCGAGCGTCACGAGGAGCGCGATGGAGCTCGAACCGGCCTCAGCGGCGTCGTGATCGGCCGCGGTAAAGCTGCTTCCTACCGCCAGAACGAGAAGGTTCTGCAGGAGCGGGAGTGTGACGACTTTTTCTTCTGGGCCTGGCTTGGCCTTTGTCAGCAAGACGTCGACGCGATCACCGGGCCGCATCAGATTACTGAACCCGCGCCGACCAGCCGTGGTGATGCTCATCGCCCGCATCCCGCGCGGAATCCGGCTGGAGAACGAACCCCGGTCGCGTGATGTGGTGCCGAGGTCGGTCCACAGCAGGGTCTGGTTCGCGGTGAGCCCGATCGACGCGCGAACGCCCAAGACGCGTGGCAGCTCCGACGCCAGAACCTGCCGGTCCTCGAGGTAGTCTTCAGGCAGCGCACGAACGACCAAGACCTGCTCACTGAGCGGCTCGCCTGCAGCAACGTCTCGCCTCATGACGAGAAGGTCGATCGGATCGCCGCCAGCCGCTTCGCGCTGAAATTGACGAACGTAGACAGTGAGCAGAACGAAACCAAACACCGCCACGCCGAGCGATGCAGCGACCGCGACGCGGTTCATCGACACGCACCCGCCATCATGATGGCTCCGAAGCGAGGATTGTGAGGATGGCTCGCGACGCGCCGTCCGATTGACAGAGGACGGTGACGAGGCGATTGCCCTTCTCCGCGGTGAGCAGGTGGATGTCATCGACTCGCAGGGACTCGCCGGGGTGGCTTTCGATGACCCTCCAGCCCGCTCGGGGAAGCTCAGCTCGATAGAACGCCTCGAGCTCTTCTGCAGATCCGGCTGCCACGCGATAGATCAGGACGCCGCTCGGCTGCCCCTGCTCCCACGCCGACAGGATACGTTGCGAGCCGGGTGGCCGCGGCACCTCGAAGAGGTCTCGACCGGCGGCGTCCGAGGCTGCTCGAGGCAGCATCCGATAGAGATTGAACCCCGAATCGGCCCACATCGTGAGCAGGAGCACCTTGCCGTCTGGAGCAGCCGCACCTCGGCGCGCGAAGGCGTAGCGGAGGGCGCCAAGCTCTCGAAGGTCCCCCGTCACGGAGAAGGCGACGAAGCGATTCACCAGCGCACCAAGGTCTTGCGGCGCATCCCCCATGTCGAGGCAGGCCACGTAGCCGGCAAGGTCGCTGCGTGCCGCCTGCGTGGCAATGGCTGATCCACAGTTCGCTTCATAGTGGTCGAGAACATCGGCGAGCGAGGCTTCGACGGCCTGCGTTCGAAAAGAGAGACGCACCCCATTGAGTCGCAGCTGACGGACCTCTTCGTCGGGCGCCCCAGGAAGGGCCATGATTCCCGAACCAACCGCCCAAACGGCCTCAGCAACGTCAGCCTGCGCGGCGCGAAGGACGAAGGCAGCGGCCGACACGAACAGGACGGTGGCGAAGACCGCCAGTCGAAGAAGTGGCGCCAACCCGGCCCACCGAAACCGGCGGGGGCGCCGGTGCCTACCTGCAAACTGCACTGGCGTACTCCGTGTTGCGCAGCCCGGTGCGGCAGGCGTGCTCGAGAACGCTTCCGCCGGTTTCGGTGTGCCTTGCGGTCGTGTTGCAAAGCAGGGTGGTCACGCCCTGTTGCGAGCTCAGGCCCGAGCCCACCATGGGGGGGATTACCGCTGTGGCCAGACCCACGCCGTGGGTCGCCTTCCCAAGCAGGTAGCGACCCACGTTGCCGAGAAACGACCCGAGGGAGAAGCGGCTGTCATGCACCGCGAGCAAGTCGTCGAGACCGCCTGCCCGGATCTCTCCTTCGGCACGCCCGCACTCGCCGGTCCGACAACTTTGGACGGGGCACTCGCCAGAGTCCGCCTGCAACCATGCAATGCGCCTCGCACGCGCCTTGGCCTCGAGCTTCGCACTGTACATTCCGTTCAGCGCCACAATGCCTGCCAGCGCAGCGATGAAGACCGGCAGACTGACGAGCGCCTCAGCCATCGCGGCGCCCTCCTCGTCTGCAAGCAATCGCAAATGACGTCGCATCATCATGCCCCCTAGTGTGCTGAAACCGCGTTGATGGAAAAATCTCGAGCGACATCACAGAGGCCCGCCAAGCCGTCGACAGAGCCGCGCGCGCTCGAGCATGCGCTCAGGATCCCGCTCGGAATCCAGGCGCGTGAGATTCGAAAGCGGCGAAGACGAGCTCGCCACCGTTGCTTCCAGAGCCACTCGGACTTGTCCTCGCGTCCGTTGAAGTAGTACTCGGATTGGGCAAACCCGATTCGCCCTACGACGTGGGCGCCATGAGCGGAGTCACGCCCATCGTCGTTCTTACTTTGCCCACCTTGAGCGACGCGAATGCCTTTCTCGCCGTACTGCCAGTGACCGTCGTGCGCGCTCCTGCCGATGTCATACGAGCGGTATTGAAACTCCTCGTGCCCCAACCACACGGTAGTCCCGTCGGCGCGACTTTCGATGACGCGCCGAGGAGACTCGACAACGCCGTCCACGCACGTCCTTCGTTTGCCCAGCCGAAGTGCCTTGCTGACGACGCCGCCGAGAAATTTGAGAAGCCATCGGGGAACCTTGGAGCTGACACGGTTCAGCCTGTTGCCCAGGCCATCGGCGGCCCAATCGCAGAGCGATCCGATGTCGTCCTTCTCGACCGGCAAGCCTCTTCCGCCTTCGGGCAGACGCGGACCGAGCAGGGGCACGACGAACCCGCCAGCCACAGGGGGGTCGAACGCTTCTTGAAAAGCCATCGCATCGACCGCACGCGCCTGGGCCAACAACGGATAGCCATGCTGAACGGCGTGATGAGCCGCGTCCAGGGCATCGTGGGCCACCTTGACGAATTGCTCGACGGCGTCGCCTGCCGCTTCGACACTGCTCTCCACCGGAGAAAGCGCCGCGATGAGGGAAAGAGCCTTCGGGGCGAGGACGAGGGTCGCGGTCAGCCCGTACAGCACGCCGATGACAATTTCGAGGAGCACTTCAACGCTGCGAATGACCAGAAGAATGCCCGCCGTGATCGCCATCACGACATTGAGAAGAGCGTGCAGGTTCATGCCCTTGGCGCCCATGACCGACGCGGCATGCGCGCCAGCGTCGGCACCGTCTTGCATGATCCGCCTGTAGATGACGGCGTCCCCGACCCCCAGAATGTAGTAGAGGGTTGCGATCAGAAAGAGCGCCATGAACAGGGAGATGAGCATCATGGCTCCCTCGGTTTGCTGGATGAGCCCCTTGCGCTTCGGGGACATCATGAGCCCTGCGCCCGGTACTCGTAGGGCGCGTCATGGATCATGAGCGTCGTTTCGTGCTGAAGGGCTCGGAAGCGGCCCCCGACGAAGCTCTGCGCGAGAGGAAAGAACCCCTCTCCGAGCTCGTCCCGGGCCTCGAGGTCACCAAAGGCCTGACACAGAATTCGCCGCGCGAAGGGCACGGTGCATTGATAGGCGTAGGTGACGCGGACCGTGATCTCCGACCCGGTGGCGACATCGTCTTGCAGCCCGGGAAAGGTTACCGCCAACGCGAACGGTTGATAGTAGAGGGCGCTGGCGAGCTTTCGCGGGCTGCCAATCGCTTTCGCGATGCTCGGACGGGAGTCGTGACCGACATTCATCGGTGCGAGGGGCATGAGTGGAATGTGGGCGGCGAGACGGATGGTGTTGAGGCGCGAGCGCCCGAGGTTGGCAAGCGTCTCATCCGAAAACGCGGCCACGATCGACTCGTAGCCCGGGTGGTCACGTAGCGCCGAGCCTACGCGACCGAGGAGCTTCCCAATGTCGGACGCAGTCACGCGATTGCGATCAACGCTCATCTCGGGCTCGCCTCCGTATTCGTTCGGGTCGTCCGGAAGAACGACCACCGCCGAGCGCGCAGCCGAATCCGCCGCGTGCTTCACCATCAGGTTGGCGTGCGTGATGAAGGCAAGCTGGACGAGGCACAGAAAGAACGCCCAGAGGGGGACGAACGCGATCAGAAACTCCACGAACACCACGCCGCATTGCTCGGTAAGCAGCGAGTCAGGAACGGGACGCCGGCGGCTCACAAGGCGCTCCAGGCGGTCGCCAGGTAGGGGCCGCTGAGAACCGCCGTCGCCACGAGGATTGCCCCGCCCATTCGAACTCGAGCGGACAGCGCCGCGCATCGCTCCTGGCGCAACCGGGCTGGAAGCACGGGATTGAAGGCCTGGACGAGCGCGTTTCCCAAAGTCCTCAACAGCACACCGTTCCACGCCAGGGCGCCGCAGGCCGTCACCATGGCCACGACGAGCGCGGCGAGCTCGATCTCGATGCCGACCAACAGATCAAAACCCGTGATCGCGCCGAGCGCCCCGAACAGTTTGACGTCGCCGCCACCCATCGCCCCGCGGCGGAACAAGAGGTACGGCACCAGGGCACTGAGCACGGCGGCAGTGAGACTGTGAAGCGCGAACTCGATGCCGAAGGCGACTCCGTACGCGAGCGGGGCCACCACGACCGGCGGAAGGGTCAGCCAGTTGGGGATCTCGCCGGTTCGCCAGTCACACCAGGCCGCGGCAGTCGCGACGCCAACAGCCAGGCTCATGGCAACGGTTATGGCAGCGTTCATCGCGCCGCCCGCTACTGCACGACGTCCGAGATGTACCCATCGGCCGCCTCGACCTCGCCGATTAAGGTCTCGCCGAACTGCTGCCAGGCGGCAATGCCGACGACTGCGATCAGACCAAGAACGATGATGTACTCGACGGTGGTGAGGCCACGTTGATCGCGCATCAAACTCCCGCTGCTTTCCGAATCGGTATTCATGAACGCCTTCCTCTCTCAGGGAACCGGTAAAAGGATGAAGAGCTTCGTGAGGTAGTAGGCCTGCACGAGTGGCACCCCGAGCCCGTACAGCGCGAGACCCGCCGAGAGAACGACGACTCCAGTCACCAACGTGTACTCCGCGAACACCACGCCCCCTCATCGGTCGTGAACGGCGGACGTTGCGTGATCATTTGCGCTAGT
>JAUXFZ010000097.1 GCA_030622585.1 Myxococcales bacterium | reverse complement strand
GGCTCGGCGGTCGCCGTCTCCCACTCCTGCTCCGTCGGCAAGCGGGCGTCAGCCCAGCGCGCATAGGCGTCCGCCTCGTAGTAACTCATGTGGACGACAGGATCGGTGTCTCGAAGCCGCCGGCGCCCATGAAGGGTGAACGTACTCCAGCCATTCGTATCTTCGCGCCAGTACTGCGGAGCTCGCCAGCCACGCGTCCGTACCGCGTGCCAGCCCTCGCTGAGCCACAGCTCCGGACGGCGGTAGCCCCCATCTTCTATGAACCCCCGGTAGTCGCCATTGGTGACGAGACGTTGGGCGATTTGAAAAGGGTAGACCCGCGTCTCGTGTACCGGCCCCTCGTTGTCGAAGTGGAACCGGCCCGGGTTGCAACCGATGTGGACGACCCCGCCCGCATGATCGGCCCATCGCATCGCGGGGACCGAAGCGACATCCGCTGGCTGCGTGGGAGCGTCGGCGTACGCAGGGTCGAGTGGGTTGTGCGACAAGAGGTGCTTGATGTCCGTGATGAGCAACTCCTGATGCTGTTGCTCGTGATGAAGACCGAGCTCGACGCGCGCGCGAAGCTCGCCATCGAGGCCTGCGCGAAGCAGCCCGAGCATGGCGTCGTCGATTCGCTGGCGATAGTCGGTGACATCATCGTGGCTCGGCCTCGTCACAAGCCCGCGCGACGGACGGTCGTACTGATCACCAAGCGCGTTGTAGTAACTGTTGAACAGTACGGCGTACGGCTCGGGCGAAAGACCTTCCACGCCGGCAGGGCCAAGCACCAACGTCTCGAAGAACCACGTCGTGTGCGCGCGATGCCACTTGCTTGGACTCGCGTCCGGCATGCTCTGTACGCATTGGTCTTCGATCGACAGAGGCGCAGCCAGGGCTTCGGTTTGCGCGCGCACCCGCTCGAAATCGCCCGTAAGACCATCATGCACGACCTGAGCCTTCATAGGTACCGCCTTAGACGAGTCAAGAGCGTTGGTGTTACCAAAAAGGTGGGCAATCGTCACGGACTATCGGCCCGAACGCATCGAGCACTATTCTGGCCCGTCGTAGCGCGGATGTTAGGCTGTCGAGCGTTCCTGGAGGGTGGATGAAGGAGCAACGTTGACTGCGAAATCAGCAGAGGGGCGCAGGGCTCTTGGCGCCTTTGCCGGCCTGGTCGTAATTGTCGCGCTCTTTTACGCCGTCGGCGACGCCCACTATTCGGGCTACGCGCTGGCTCTCGGGTCACCCGAAATGCCGTACCGCACGACCGTGTCGTTCTTTGCGCTGATTGGGGTTTACGGGGCGGCGTTCGCCTATCTATCGGCTTCGCTCATCCGGCGCACTAGTCAGGCCGCGCACGGAGTGGACGTGGGCGACACCGGCATCCTTCGGCGCTGGTTCGTTCCGCTGGCCACGCTTGCAGCGTTTGCGATCCCTTGGAACCTCCGAACCTTCGTTCTTCATGGCGCCCCCCTCACCGACGACGAAGCCGCCTACCACCTCGCAAGCCAGATCGTTGCGAGTGGACGAGTCGTGGCGGAGTCTCCACCGTTCAAGCTTTTCTTCGATCGCGCGTTTCTGATCAACGACGGGCGCTTCTTCACACAGTACTTTTTGGGATGGCCACTGCTGATGGCACCGGGAACGCTCCTCGGAAAACCCGAGTTGATGAACCCGCTCTACAGCGCGCTGACGATCTGGCCGCTCTACCAAATCTTGGTGCGAGTGGCAGGAGCTCGCTGGGCGCGGCTGGGAGTGTTTCTCTGGCTCGCGTCGCCGTTCTTGATGTTCGGCGCCGCGACGCTCATGTCTCACACATCATGCCTGATGGCGCTGACCTGGGGCATGTACTTCGTGCTTCGCGCGGGCGATGAGGACGCGCCGCTGTGGTTGCATGGGGCTGTCGCCTTCTGCTTCGGAATCGCGTTCTGGGTTCGTCCACTATCGGCGATTGGCATTGGAGCCTTTCCGGTGGTGTGGTGGGCGTGGCGGCAACGCGGAGCGCGAGGCCAAGCCTCGGCCTACGCTGTCTTTGCGAGCGTTGGCGCCGTGATGGCAGCCGTTTTCCTGGGCGTGAACTACGCACAGAGCGGATCGGTATTCAGCGTCGCCTACAGCGAAGCCCTCCGATATGCGGACGCCAACGGCTACCGCTTTGCGCTTTGGGACTCTGCACCCGACGTCGACGTCCCCAACATCAGCGTCGGCGAGTTCCACACGCCGGGAGTAGCGATCTTTCGTTTGGCATTCACCGGCTTCGGGTTCCCAGGGCCCCTTCTCTTGGCCTTGATCGGTGCGGGACACGCTCAGGGCGCGCTCTTCGCCGGTAGTGCGATCGGCTTTCTCGCCACCATGCTGCTAACCTCGTCGGCTGGCGTCGATCCTTTTGGCCCCGTGCACGCCACCGAGCTGATGTTGCCGGCGGTCGTCCTCGTAGTCTTGGCTTTCGCGCGAATCGAGGCATGGGAACGACAGCGAGGGGAGAGCAACTCAGTCGCGATGAGCTGGACACTCGCGCTCGCGGTGGGGCTCGTCCTTTCGAACTTGGTCCTCTACGTACCCAAGCGCGTTCAGGCACTCGAACGCATGGGTGAAGGAATCGCGAGGCCGTTCGACACGCTTCGAGATTCAAAGATCCACAATGCGGTCATCTTTGCTCCGCGCCCCTTCATCCGACGCTGCGCTACCGGGTTCTCCGGGAACTACGTCTTCTGGCGTCCGATTTCCGACCCCGAGCTTCGAGACGACATCATATGGGCCAACCACATCACGTTGAAACTGGACCGCGGGCTCATGCAGGCACACTTTCCGGACCGCACAGGCTACGTCATGGGGTGGCCGCGTGACAGCTGCCAACCTGTGCTTCTGCCTCTCGAAGCAGTCGGTCCGGGGTTTCCACCCGGCGTGGTAGGGGGAAGCAAGGACGTTTCGGATCTCGATCTGGCCCTCCAGCAGGCAGGAGTCCTGCCCTGAGGCGGGCGCCGATCGAGGACGGCGGCAGTCACCCATGCGCGAAAGCTGTCTTGGCCACCATTGTTCGCTACCCTGGACGTGGCGGGGGAGTGAGAATTGGCGAACGAGGACAAACCGCGCAGGTGGGGCGCGATTCTGCTGGCGTCGACGGTTTCCGTTGGCCTGCTAGTGCTTCTCTTTAGAGGGATCGACCCGGCGCGAGTACTGACGGAAGCCAAGAAGGTAGACCTGCGGATATTCGCCTGGGTCTACGTCTTCCGCGCCGTGGGCTTCTTCGCGCTGTCTTGGCGAGTACGCGCGATCGCGCGACCCATGCACAGGTACCAGTGGAAGGAAACCACCCGCGCGGTCTTTGCGGGCTACTTTGGCAACGCCGTACTGCCCGCTCGCATCGGTGAGCTTCTGAAGGTCGGATACCTTTCGCGGGTAGGCCCGCCCTCCCCGACCGCCTGTCTTGCATTCGCCGCGGTCGAGCGAGTGCTGGATCTGCTCGTACTTTCGTTCGTCGCAATCTGGATATCCTTCATCACACTGAACAAGCAGGCGGGCGATAGCATCGTTGTTCTGTCGTTGGCGGCGGGGACGAGCGCGGTGTTCCTCATCGTCCTTGCTCGCAAGCCCGAACGAGTCGCGGCTATCGCCAAGGGCGCCGTGGGGCTTCTCGGCGCACGCGCCGACGCATTGATCAGTCCTCGCATCGAGAAGTTTCTCGAAGGGTTGTCCGCGCTCGACACGGCGCGACAAATGGTCCCCGTCGTCCTGTCGACTTTGCTCTACTGGGGCCTGAGCATAGCTTCGATAGCAGTGTGGCCCCTCGCCTTCGGACTCGATTTGGTTTGGTACGCGCCCCTGGTTGTCCTGGTCTTTCTCGCACTGGGGACAGCGATCCCCTCGACGGCAGCGTTCGTGGGCACCTATCACTACGCGGCCGCTGCGGGACTGCACTTGATGGGTGTGTCCCGCGAGACGTCGGTGGCGATGGCCATTTTCGTTCATGCAGCTACTTTCATTCCGTGGACGATCGTCGCCGGGCTCGTGATCATGGTGCCACTCTGGAAAGGCGACTTAGCTTCGCGACCGCTACGTGCTTCGAGCTCCCAGCAGCCATAGGTCGAGCAGGTCTGCGATGTCACCGATCCATCGCTCCGCCTCGTATTCGGGTCCGACCGCTCGGCGCGTGTACATGCGATCCGTGCGGCGGAGCTCGATGGTGTGCCAACCACGGATCCGAGCTGTCACGAAGTCTTTCTCGACGTTGTCGGCGACGTAGACGTAGCTGGCCGACCCGAAGCGCTGCTCCAGCGCTTCATAGCCCCATGGAGAAGGCTTCCATGTTGCACGGCCGCCGCCAGCGTCAGTCAGAATGACAGCGTCAACGAGCGCATCGAGGCCCAGGGCATCGACCTTGTTCTGCTGAACTTGCGACGGCCCGTCTGTGAGCACCGCGACCGACATACCCGCCTCTTTCAGGAGCGCGAGCACCCTTCTCGTCGAGTCATCGAGCGAGATGGCCGGTACATGAGAGCGGTACACCTCGACGAGCTCCGGGACGAGCGTCGCCGGCAGCCCGTGACGCGGCAGCAGCTCATCGAAGATCGTATGCCGGCAGCCCGCTTCGAGCAGAGAGAGCATCTGTTCGGCGGCGCCAGGCACCTTCCACTTCGCACTCAGGTAATCACCCGCGGCTCGTAGCCCGCTTCGCGCGTAAGCAAGCTCCGGGTACAGAGTGTCATCGAGATCGAAAACGGCGACGTCAGGGCGCATCGATGATCACGTTGTGCCAGCGGCGGTAGAGCTCCATGCCAACTCGCGGTACCGCCGGGCCAGGCCACGCTGCATCGCCGAGCCACGCGAGGAGAAGCTCGGGTGCCTGAAGCCCGGCAGCGAAGGATAGGCTCATCGCGCCACCGAGTCGGGGGTTGAAGTCGAAAAAGACCGGGCCGCGTCCGGGTACGAGCCGACACTGGACGTTGAAGAAGCCCTCTACGCGAAGACGAGCGCACAGCTTCTCGAGGCCCGATGGGATTTCCGCGGGCACCTCCACAACCCGGCTTCGCACCGCCAGCCCTCCGCGTACCTCGTCGCGAGTGCGAGCGATCAACTGCCCGATCTGACCACCGTGGCTCGCGAAACCATCGACACTCAGCTCTGGACCCTCGATGACTTCGGTGAGGACTGAGTCCGGTCGACCCAAGCGCTCGAGCGCGTCGCGATCGGTGACGAGCAGCGCGTCCCTGCTGCCTGAGCCACAATCCGGACGGGCGAACACTGGATAGGGACCCTGCGCGGTACGTGGCGCTGGAGCGTCGAGCCCAGCATCCCGAAAGGCCTGCGCCAACTTTCGCTTGGAGGCGCAGATCTCGATGCATTCGGGGTCCGACACCAACACGCGCAGGCCTTTCCCTTCGAGGACTCCACGGTGGGTTGCGGCGGCACGAAGCTCCGGCTCCATGACCGGAATGAACACCCGTGACTCGTGCTCTTGTGCGTACGACGCCACGCATTCCACGTAGTGCACGGCATTGGTTCCGGAAGGCAGCCCCACATCGAGGTCGGCGAGCCCGAGGCCGCCGTGGCGCCTCTGCAGATCACCGCCCACGACCCGCCACGCGTGAGATGCATCTGCGCGTAGCGCATGGACGAGATTCTGGGCAGCCGTGCTTCCCATGCTCCCCACAAGAACGTTCACCGGACTGGGCGACGCGATCATCTAGCCGGCTTCCTCGATATTGCACCGCTGCAACACCTCCGACGCGTCAAGTCGGTCCATGTACCAGGCGCGAGGAGCGAGCCATGGCGGGCGGGCGTTGCCAAACAGCGCGACGTCCATACCTGCGGCCGTGGCCGCACGCCAACCGTCGTGGGAATCCTCGATGGCCAGACAACGATTCGGAGCCACTCCCAAGCGCTCGGCCGCAAGGTTGTATCCCTCGGGTGACGGTTTCGGCGAGGAAACGTCGCCGCCTGTGATGACGACCTGAATCTGATCTGCAACGCCCATACTCTGCAGCCAAACGTGAGGGGCAAGGCTGTTGGTCACAACTGCCATGGGAACCTCGGCCCGAACGAGGGCCGCCACCATCTGTTTCGCGCCCTTCATACTGCAGTCGCCCTCCCGGTCGAGGAGTCGACGAAGCGCGCGCGGCTTGGCCTCTGCGAGCCTGCGCTTCACCTCCGAACCTGCCATCGGAAGGGCAATCTCGATGACTCGCGACCGAGCGGCCCCCCCCAGCACGGCTTCACGCGCGACGCCGGAAAAACTGAGCCTCGCCTCCTCGAAAACCTGCTCGTATGCGCGGATGTGGAGACCGGCAGAATCCACCAACACACCATCCATGTCGAAAAGGACGGCGTATGTCGTCATCTTTCGTTCATCCAGCAGTTAGTATACTTTGGAGCCAACAAAGGGGGGGAATTCTTGGGCTCGAAACTACTAGTGACCGGGGGTGCGGGGTACATCGGGGCGGTGCTCGTGCCGGAGCTTATCGACGAAGGCTACGACGTCACGGTGTTGGACGCTTTTCTCTACGGGACGGATCCCGAGGTGGACCCGATGGTCCACGAGCGATGCACGAAGATTCGCGCGGACATTCGCGATTTCGACAACGTGAACGCCGTCTTGGCAGCAGACGAATGGGACACGGTAATTCACCTCGCTGCAATTTCGAACGACCCCAGCTCGGAGCTCGATCCGCAGGTTACTGAAAGCGTCAATCTGGACGCCGTCAAACACCTGATGCACTCGGCCAAGCGGCACGGGGTGAAGCGTTTTCTCTACGCCTCGTCGGCGAGTGTGTATGGGGTCAAGGGAACCGAGAACGTCACCGAGGATCTTCCTCTCGATCCCATCACGATCTACGCGAAATGCAAAGCAGAGGGCGAGACCATTCTCAACGGCTTGGTCGACAGCGACTTTGTCGGGGTCTCGGTTCGCTCGGCAACAGTTTGCGGGTACTCGCCGCGCTTACGACTCGATCTGACCATCAATCTCCTGACCGATCAGGGGCTGAAGGACGGGCGAATTCGCGTGTTCGGCGGAGATCAAATGCGCCCGAACGTCCACGTCCGCGACCTCACGGCGTTCTACCGAACGCTGATCACCGCGCCCGCGGACAAGATCTCCGGCAAGGCGTTCAACGTCAGCCGGGAGAATGCCTCCGTCATGGCGCTCGCAGAGATGATTCGAGACGAGCTCGACCCCTCGTTGCCGATCGATACAGTGCCCTCGAATGACCCGCGCTCCTACCATCTGTGCGCCGACCGTGCCCGCCAGGAGCTCGGGTTCGAGCCGCGATACGCGCTGGTGACCGCGGTGAAAGAGCTCAGAGACGCCTATCAGACCGGCAAGGTTCCAGATAGCGAATCCGAGATCTACCGAAACGTGGCCTGGATGAAGGCGCGGCCCGAGGTGTGGCGCTCCATCGCGAAATTCAGCGCATGACGGCCATCCCGTACGTCGACTTGGTGAAACAAAACGAGGCGTTTCGTCCGCAGATTCTGCAGGCGGTGGACCGCGTGCTTCAGCACGGGCAGTTCATCAACGGTCCCGAGCTGGCAGAGCTCGAAGGCACGCTGGCCGCCAAGCTCGGCGTTTCTCACGTAGTGGGAACGGGCTCCGGAACCTCTGCGCTCACCTTGTCGATGCGAGCGCTTGGCATCAGGCCGGGCGATGAAGTCATCACGGTCGCACACTCTTACGTCGCGACTGCCACGAGCATTCAGCTGCTCGGTGCGACGCCGGTGTTCGTGGACATAGATCCGAAGACCGCATTGATGGACCCGCAGCAGCTCCCTGCCCGTCTATCAGCGCGCACCAAAGCGGTAGTTCCAGTGCACCTGGGTGGT
>JAUXFZ010000308.1 GCA_030622585.1 Myxococcales bacterium | reverse complement strand
GGCGATCCGCTATTTGATGATGACGGTGCACTACCGCGCCCCGCTCAATCTCGACTGGACGCTCGACGATGCGGGCAACGTCACCGGCTTCCCTCAGTTCGAAGAAGCAGAACGGCGTGTGGCCTACGTGTACAAGACAAAGCAGCGGCTCGAAGGTCTTCCGCCGAAGCGGGTGGTCGACAACGACGTTCCAGCTCAGGCAGAGATCGCCGGTTTCGCCGACACCTTGCGGGAGTCCTTGGACGACGACCTCAACATGCCGGTGGCGCTCGCGAAGCTCGCTGAGTTCCTCAAGGCCGTCAACGAGCTTTGTGACCAAGCGATGCGGAAGAAGGGCAAGGCCGCCCGGAGCGCGGTGGAGCATGCGCAGCGCGGCTTCCGTGCACTCGCAACGGAGCTGGGCATTGGCGCCGAGCCAGCAGACGTGATCCTGCTCCGGATTCGCGACCGGGGGGCCAAAGCGCGTGGCCTAGATGGCGCGGCGATCGAGCAGCAAATCGCCGACCGCACGGAAGCCAGAAACTCGAAAGACTTCGCCGAGGCCGACCGCATTCGTGACGAGCTCGGCGCTCAGGGCGTAGAGCTGCTCGATGGCCCCGAAGGCACCGGCTGGACCATCTCGGACTGATGACACTATCAGGTAGGTGTCACCTAGGAGCACCCACGTTCCGGGGTGTGCTGTGGAGTGTGCCGGCCCGAATCTGTCGCTGGCATGCTCCGTATGGCACATTGATAGTTCCTTGGAGCATCAAGCGTTGACGTCGACCGTCCCAAAGCCACTGGCAGAAGGCACCTTGAGTGCGACGCCATTCGGCCATGTGCTCCTCTCCATTCAGAAGAAGGGGCTTTCAGGGACCCTTGCGATCTGGCCGGACGACGAGCGGGGGGGACAAGACCGAATCCTGTTTCGAGCTGGTGCCCCGGCGGTCGGCCGATTTCTCGACCCGGCGGCGGACCTCGAGCGTGGAATACTGAGCATCTTCCATCGCGACAAGGGTCCGTACGCGTTTTACGAAGCAGACTTGATCGGCGACAGCCAGGGCGCACTCCGTGGCCAGGTCGACATTCTCGCGCTAATCGCAACCGCGCTCCGCGGCGACGTCCCCAAGGACGCGATGGTGCGGGTGACTCGAAAGCTCGGGCTCGAACGGCAACGCGTCAAGAGGGGGGCCCCTTTGGCGAGGCTCGCGCTCCAGTCGAACGAGATGGCGTTCGTAGAGCTGATGCGCGCCGAGCCGGCGACGGCCGCGATCCTCATCGAACAGTTCGGCGACTCCAAAGTCGCGCAGCGCATGCTCTACCTGCTCGCGATCACGGAATGTCTGGAACCGTACCGGCCTGTCTCACAACAGAAGCTCAGAGCGGTTTCGCCGTCGAACCGGACGCAACGCGCATCGTCTCCTCCCGGGCCGCGCAAATCGGCGAGTTCTAGCGGCAGCATGTTGCCCCCAGGACGCCGATCGTCACATCCGCCCGGCGCACGAGATTCGCATCTTCCTGGAGGGGATTCGGTTCTGCCGGCATCGCTCAGCAACCTTCCGCCGGCAAAAACACTTTCGGGCGAAATCGTGGCCCCGCGCTCGCTGCCAGGGGAGCCGCCAGCCGACCTCGCACCGGAACACAAGGACCGATGGGAAGAGGTCGGGCGCGTCCTCTCCATGCTGGATCGCCAGAACTACTTCCAAATGCTCGGCGTGAAAGAGTCGGCCGACACCAACGAGATCAGCAAGAAGTACATGACGCTCGCCAAGCAGTGGCACCCCGACCGGATGCCTCCCGAGCTCTCGGAGCTGCGCCCTTGGGTCGAAGAGGTTTTCCACCTGTTTACTGTGGCGAGCGACACGCTCGGGGACATCAAGAAGCGCGTCGAGTATCAAAAGACCGTAATGCAGGGAGGCGGGACTCCCGAATCCGAGCGAAAGCTCCACGTCATGGTCGAAGCGGCAATCAACTTCCAGAAGGTGGACGTGCTGGTGAAGCGACGACGGTATGACGAAGCGCTGGAGATCTGCGATGCGGCCATGCTGGTCGTTCGCAAGGAGGCCGACTACCCGGCCATGAAGGCATGGATCCTTCTACTGCGAGACGGCGTCGAAGCCGAAGGGGTCGCCGACCAGATCCGCAGCCTGCTTCGCAAGACGTTCGCGATCAATACAGACCACGCACACGGCCACTTCGTCCGCGCCCATTTCTTGAAGAGGCAGGGCGACCACGACAAAGCGCTGAAGCACTTCAGAAAGGTCGCGAAGCTCGACCCGAAGAACATCGAAGCACTGCGCGAGGTTCGGATAGCCAACATGCGCCTTCAAAGAGGCCGAAGCAGCGCCCCGCCACCCGCCCGAGGCGACAGCAAACGCCCAAGCCTGTTCAGTAAATTTTTCAAAAAGTAGGCCGAGCAGTACGGGGCGAGCACGCCCGTCGCGAGCCGTCCTCCGGTGACTCAGTTGCGCGAGCGTTGGTTGCTCAGAACGCCGCGAGCTTTGCGTGAACGCGTGCGTCGTGGGCGGGGACGATTGTTAGGTCCGGGTTGGCTCTCTGTAGCTGGTGCAACAAAACCAACTGTTTGCGTACTCCGGACGCGTCGGAGTCGACCATGCGCCTCGCGAGCCAGGGCTTCTCGGCGGGCCAATCGACGCCTTCCTTGGTCCAGGACGTGTCGCCTATGATCAGAATGCGTTGGCCCGACCGCAGGTTGACGAAGACAGCGACGGATCCGGGGGTGTGGCCGGGCATGGGGACGAGCACGACGCTGCCGTCTTCGAAGAAGTCGTGACTCGCAGCAAACGGGCCGTACGCGCCGTCAGCGAAAGTCAGCTCGCGTAGCTCCAAGGGGCTCTCGGCCTCCAGCTGACGGTACAGCTTGCCGCCCTCGTCCTCTGACCGCGCATGCGCCAGCTCTTCGGGGGTGATCCAAACGGGTACGTCCCGAAGATCCGCGAGACCGCTGACGTGATCCCAGTGCGAGTGCGTCAGGACGATCGCTTTGAGATCGTCAGGCGCGAGACCGCGGGCCGTGAGCGCGTCGATCGTCGGTTGCTTCACGGTCAGGCTCGCGAGCGTTCGCAACAGCCAGGGCGTGGTTTCCAAATGCTCCCGAACATTGCGAGCCACCCCGGCATCGATCAGCACCCGCCCCTGAGGATGCTCGACCACGAACGCAACGAGACCCGTGATCAAAGGCTTCGTCAACGAACCGCCTCGAACGCTGAATCCCTCCTGGCTCTTCATGTCGGCGCCGGCGATCACCGAACAGGACACGCCATCCACCGAAGCAACCGGAGGCAGCACGGGCCCCATCCCCTTCGGAACGGACAGCGGGCGCTTGACGAAGGTCCAACCGAGGGCGGCCAACAGGACCAGGACGAGCAGGAGAGCGAGCTTGAGTTTCATGCTGCGAGCGAGGATAGAGCCTCGAGCACCCCGTGTCTCGCCCCCCGCCCCCACACCTGCCCGATCACTGGCACTGGCACTCAGCGCGCATTCGGAAAGAAGGAAAGACCGTCCCCGGCGGGCGGTGGCGGGTGTCGTGTTTCCGCCATGCGCCCCGCTTCCAACCCCTCGGAATCTCTCCCCACCCGCCTGGCACGTTCGGTGCACACCTCCGCCACATGCAACGCCCCCGTGAACGCCTCGCACGCCTCGGGGCGACCGCCCTCTCCGACTCCGAGCTCCTCACCGTCCTGCTTGGCACCGGTCGGGCCGGGGAGGATGCGACGCTGCTGGCCGCGAGGGTTCTTCGCCAGACTGGCGGGCTTTGGGCCTTGGCGCGGATGAGTGCGGCAGAGCTCGGCCGTCTGGCAGGCATCGGGCCCGCGAAGGCCTCTCGTTTGGCGGCGGCGTTCGAAGCCGGGTCGCGCGGATTGGTGTCGCCCCTCACTACCGCAGCGCCGCTCTCGAACAGCGAAGCGGTGTTCCTCCGGTACGGCCGACGCCTGATGAGCAGCCCCGTCGAACACTTCCTCGTAGTCTGCGTCGACGCGAAGAACCGTGCCCGGGCGGAGCGTGAGGTTGCACGCGGGGGGCGGACGACCTGCCAGGTCGACCCGGCAGAAGTCTTTCGGCTCTTGGTCGCTGAATCGGCCTCGGGGGCGATCTTCATCCACAACCACCCAAGCGGCGACCCCGAACCAAGTCCCCAGGACCTAGAGCTCACCGAACGCCTGGTCGCGGCGGGGTCCCTCCTCGACATCCGCATCCTCGATCACCTCATCGTCGGGAGCGGAATGTACACCAGTCTCCGCGACGCTGGCCTTTGGCCAAGTACCCCTGTAAAATCAAAACGTTCCGTGGGTTTCGCGGAATGATTTCGGCGACTTGACACCCCCCCAGGCCCGTGCTCTCTTCCGGCACTCTTATTTCTCGGGAGCATTGCAGTGAAGCGGACCTATCAACCACATCGTAAGCGCCGTCTTCGGACACACGGGT
>JAUXFZ010000324.1 GCA_030622585.1 Myxococcales bacterium | reverse complement strand
GCCAAGCCCGTTGACCGCGACGCGCTATCACTCGCTGATCGTCGACCGCGGCACTGTTCCCGACGACCTCGAAGTCACCGCCTGGACAGACCAAGGGGAGGTCATGGGGCTGCGGCACGCCACGCTTCCGATCGAGGGCGTTCAATTCCATCCTGAATCGTTTCTGACCGAACACGGTCACCAGCTCATGCGCAATTGGCTCTCCACTCTCCCGCCGGGTGGCTCGGCGTGATCTCGGATGCGATCAAAGAGGTCGTTGCGGGGCACGATTTGTCTTCGGCGGAGGTCGAAACCGCCATGGATGCCATCCTCGGCGGCGAAGCTTCTGGTGTTCAAATCGCCGCGTTCGTCGTGGCTCTTCGAATGAAGGGCGAGTCGGCCGACGAGATTGCTGCGGCTGCGCGAGCCCTTCGAAAGCATTGCGCAACGATTCAACCGAAGGTCGACGGCCCGTTGCTCGATACCTGTGGCACCGGTGGCGATGGTCTGCACACGTTCAACATCTCGACTGCTGCGGCAATCGTGACCGCCGCCTGTGGGATCCCGGTGGCAAAGCACGGCAATCGCGCCGTTTCGTCGCAGGCTGGGAGCGCCGATGTCCTCGAGGCGCTGGGCGTGCGCATCGACCTCACGCCGGAGCGAGCTCGGCAATGTGTCGAGGAGGTTGGGATCGGTTTCTTGTTCGCGCCAAGCCATCACGCTGCCATGCGGCACGCCGCGCCCGTGCGTCGGGAGCTCGGCATTCGGACGCTGTTCAACTTGCTTGGGCCGTTGTCGAATCCGGCGTCTGCGACCCATCAGGTGGTGGGCGTCTACGACTCCGGCCGGGTGGAGCAGTTGGCGCAGGCGCTCGGGTCTCTTGGACTGACCGCGGCCTGAGTAGTTCACGGCCGAGACGGGCTCGACGAGGTCTCCGCATCCGGACCCACGACGGTGGCCCAGCTGCGGGACGGCCAAGTCAGCATGTTTGAAGTGGCGCCTTCTGATTTCGGCCTCTCCGAGGTGCCGGTTGAAGCGCTTCGAGGAGGGGACGCCCCTCGGAACGCCGAGATCATTCGCGGCGTGCTCGGCGGCGAGCAGGGGCCGGCGCGCGTCGCGGTTGTGCTCAACGCCGCCGCGGCCCTATGCGTCGCTGGGGTTGCGGATACTCCCAGAGTCGCCGCAGAGCGGGCTGCCGAGGCCGTAGACAGCGGCGCCGCCACGGCAACGTTGGAACGCTGGGCGCAATTTACGCGAGCGTCATGACGGACTACCTCTCCGCGATTCTCGCGCGCAAACGAGACGAAAACGCACGTCGGCGCCGGCACATGGCCGCGATGAGATCTGTCGAACGGCCTCCCCAGCCCGAGCGGGCAGAGCGAGGCATCGAAGCGTTGCGCCGCATGGCCGGCGAACCGCCGGCTGTCATCGCTGAAGTGAAGTTTCGGAGTCCGAGCGCCGGTGAGATCCGGCGTTGGAGTCCCGGCGAAGGCGTCCGAGTCGCCCAGGGGTACGAGCGTGGTGGCGCATCCGCCGTCAGCGTTCTCGCCGATGGGCCAGGCTTCGGCGGTTCACCGCTCCTCGTGCGCCGCGTCGCAAGAGCGATCGGCGTTCCCGTGCTCTACAAGGGGTTCGTTCTCGATCCGATTCAGGTCGAGCTGGCGTATGATGTCGGTGCCGCGCTCGTTCTGTTGCTGGTTCGCGCTCTGCAGGACTCCGAACTCCGCGCGCTAGTCCGCGAAATTCGGTCGCTCGGGATGGAGCCTGTCGTGGAGGCCGCAAACGCAGACGAGGTTGATCGTGCGGTTGCCGCCGGGTCGATCATCGTGGGCGTCAACGCGCGGGACCTGAGCACCTTTCGAGTCGACAAGGACGCGGCGCAGGCTTGCGTCGCGCGAATCCCGACGGAGTGCGTCGCGGTGTTCATGAGCGGGGTGCAGTCGGCGGACGATCTCCGCGCTGTTGCTCAGGGGCGGTCGGACGCTGTCCTCGTTGGTGAAGGGCTCATGCGGTCCGAGGACCCGGGCGAACGGCTGGCCGAGCTCTTGCGCTCGATCTAACCAAGTCCGCCTGCCGTGGAAGCGTGACCCTGAAGCAGGTGCCCGCGCCGTCGCGATCAATTACTTCGATTCGTCCCTGGTGCTGCTCGACGATTTGCTTCACCAGCGCGAGCCCGAGCCCGACGCCATGCCTTCGACCCGAATAGAACATGTCGAAGAGTCGCTCTCTGTGCGCTGCGCCGATGCCGCTGCCCTCGTCGGCGACTTCGAGAAATCCGCGGCCCTCTTGGTCGCGCCCCGTGCGGACTTCGACCTTGCCCCGATGAGGTGACGCCTGCACCGCATTCCTGACGAGATTCCAAACCACCTGACGTATCCGATCGGGGTCCGCGGCGACGATGACCGGCGCTCTCGGTCCGACTTCATCGATTTGAAGCCGATTGCTCGCCGTCGCTTCGGCGCGCGCCACGGCGACGACCTCGCTCGCAACCGCGCGAAGGTCGAGTTGCTCCTTCGTGATCTGGCTGGGACGCCCGACCTGCAGCATGGTCGTCACCAGCGAGTTCAGTCGCTCGACCTCGGAGATGACGATGCCCAGTAGCTGCGTGTCTTCTACGCTGAGCGCATTCCCATCGCGGACCATCTCGACGGAGCCGGAGATTGAGCTCAGCGGGTTTCGAATCTCGTGCGCGAGCCCCGTAGCGAGTTGTCCGAGTACGGCGAGGCGCTGCGCCGTCTCTGCTTGGTCTCGGAGAGTTCGGATCTCGGTGAGATCTTGAAATGCGAGCAACAGGCCGGATGGAGTCCCGTCTGCGTCCAGTAGAGCGCTGAGGGTGTAGCCCATCGGAAACTCGGTCCCGTCGGCGCGTCTTCCCGTCGCATCGGCGCGTCTCGGCGGGCCGCTCAGGCGCTCGACGGCGTACCCGGGAAGGACCCTGGAGAGGGGCTCGCCCAGCAGCGTTCCCGCGCGGTCCCGTAGGATGTCTCGTGCTGCCCGGTTGACGCCGAGGATGCGCCCATCGTCGTCGGCTGTGATGAGGCCCGAGGCGATCGATCGGACGATGTCGTCGTTGAGCCGTACCAGTCTCGCCGCGCTCTGCTGAGCTTCGACGAGCTGGGCGCCTGCCACCTGGGCACGCCGGGCGAGGTTGGTCGCCAGCAGCGCGACGGCCGCGATCCCCACCACGTTGGAGACCAGGGCTAGCTGGAAATCGCGCGAGCTGAGGATGTACTGGCTGAGCGGCTGGTCCGGCGGCGGCGGCAACCAGCCGACGTTGAGGGCAAGCCCCTGCAGGACGTAGCAGGCCAGGCTTGCAGCCGCCGTGTAGTAGGCCGCGCTCGTCCCGAGGGTGAGGGCGGCGGTGAGGATCTGTGCCCCGTAGAGGAATGAGAAGATACTCCCGGCGCCCCCGGTGAGATAGACGAGTCCCGTGATGAGCAGCACGTCCAAGGTCGTTATCGCGACCGCAACCTTGGTTTCTTGCCGCCCACGGAGCAGCCACACGCCGAACAGGATCGACGAGCCATAGATCGTAGAGATGAGGATCAGTAGGAACGTGGGCGTGAAGCGGCCGTACCGAATCGCGTCGAGCGCCAGGTACATCGTGGTTCCCAGCAGAACGGTCGCGATGATGAGCCGACCCCCGAGAACCCACTGTAGCCGTCGGTGCGGATTCGGGTCCTCGCGCTGTCCGGTGTGGTTCTCTGCGGGCTGAATCACTCCGCGTTGACTTTACCGGCGATCGAGAAGATCGGCAGGTACATCGATATGAGGATCACCCCGACGATGCCGCCAATGAACACCATCATCAACGGTTCGAGCAGAGAGGTGAGGGCGGCGACCGCAATATCGACCTCGTCTTCGTAGAAGTCTGCGATCTTGTTGAGCATGGTGTCGAGCGCACCAGTCTGTTCGCCGACGCCGATCATCTGCACGACCATCGGAGGGAACACGTTGGTTTCCATGAGGGGCTCGGCCATCGTGCGGCCCTCACGAATCTTGTTCGAGGTCTCCTGAATCGCCATCTCGACGACCACGTTGCCGGCCGACTTCTTCACGACGTCGAGTGCGTCGAGGATCGGGACACCAGCGGAGAGGAGGGTGCCCAGGGTACGCGTGAAGCGCGCGACCGAGATCTTGCGCATCACCGGCCCGAGAATTGGCAGGATCAGCAATGTTCTATGGAAGAAGTGCTTGCCCGCCGGCTGCCGATAGATCCACGTGATGCTGAAGACGAGCGCGCCCGTCCCCAAGAAGATCCAGTGAACGTTGTTGAGGAAGCCCTCCGATGCGGAGATGACGAATTGTGTCAGCGCAGGCAGACCGTCT
>JAUXFZ010000194.1 GCA_030622585.1 Myxococcales bacterium | reverse complement strand
TGGGCACGACCTCCTCGATCATGATGGCGACTTTTTCGGGCGGTAGCTCGGAAAGCCGCGAAGAAAGCAAGCGCACCTCGTCGTTGAGGAGCGTGGTGATGGCGTCCTGATACAGGGCCATGTCCTCCACGCCAAAGCCGAGGTCCGGCGTAAAACCGAGCGAGCGGACCTTGCCGAACACTTCGAAGATCCACACGTCGGCTTTGGCGATTCGGAGCGAGCCTTCTGTTCTTGCGCCACCGACCAAGCCGAGCTCGAAGGCGCGCTCGACGTCTTCGGGGTCGACTCCGGTTTGGTCCCCGATTTGTACGGGCGTGAGGGTCGGACTTCGGTCTTCGGAGGTTTTGAGCGATGCGGCGAGGCGCTCCTTGACGCCCGCGAGGAAAGCGTACTGACGCGGGGAGAACACGCCGTCCTCGCCGTCGAACAGGGCCTTGATCGCCTTGAGCGGAAGGAAGCGCTCATGTTGGAGCTTCTTGACCAGATGCAGCCGCTCGAGGTGCTCCTCGGTGTACCAGGCCATGTTGCGGCCGGTCTTTCGTCCCGATGGGAGAAGGCCTTGCTGAATGTAGAAGTGAATCGCCTGTCGTGGCAGACCTGTGGCCTCGCACAGGTCCTTCATGCGGTAGCACCAACGCGCTTCGTCGAGGTCTACGGCTTCTGCGCTTGCCGTCATGGTCCCTCCACGTTGATCTTGACTTGCGTCAGCGGGCGCCCGACGCAGGTCAGCACGTAGCCTTGCTCCCGCTCCGCGCGGCTGAGGCAGTTTGGCTCTTCCATTTGGATGTCGCCCCCCGCACGGCGCACGCGACAGGATCCACAGCCTCCCATGGCGCATGAGAACGGCATGTCGATGCCGGCCGCCAGTGCCGCTTCGAGAATCGTCTGCCCCGGCTCGACCTGGACACCGTGCTCATGGCCAGCCTTCGAGACGACGACCAGCTCCGTCTTGTCACTGCCGGCGTCGCCCGAGTGAGCCTCATGGCTGTTGAAGCGCTCTTCGGCAATTCGGTTGGCGTCCACCCCGCGTTGCCGGAGGGCCTCGTGGGCCGCTTCCATCATGGGCGTTGGTCCGCACACGAAGTAGCGCACGAGCCCATCGTCTTCGATATCAAGCGCCTGCAGCCGCGCCTCGAGCACGTCGCCGCTGAGAAGCCCTTCGCCCCCCGACCAGCCCTCAGGAGGCCGCTCGAGAACGTGATCGAGTACCAACCGCCCGGCAAACTCGTCGCAGAGCGCCGCCAAGCGATCTCGAAAGATCACATCGTCCCAACCACGGTTTCCGTAGATCAAGGTCACCCGGCTGCCCCTCTCCACGCGAAGGGCCGTTTCCAGGATGCTCATGATCGGCGTAATGCCGCTGCCGCCTGCCAGCATGACCAGATGCCGTTCATTGACCTGCCGGGGCTCGATCGTGAAGTTGCCGGAGGGGCCCAAGACCTCGAGTTCGTCGCCTTCCCGAATCGTGTCGTTCAAGTGGTTGCTGACGCGTCCGCCTTCGATCCGTTTGACGGTCACATGGACCGGCACCTCCGGGAGACATGCGCTTGCCAAAGAGTACGCGCGTCGCAAACGCTCGCCGTCGATCGTGACGTCGACGCTCAGAAACTGCCCTGGTCGAAACTCTAGCGGCGATCCGTCCGCCTCGGTGACGTAGATCGACACGGCGTCTTTGGTTTCGTGCACGACCTTCACGACCTTCAACGGCCGCGCCATGTGCGGTGCCTTGCGCGGCAGTGACACCACGGCGCCGGCCGTAGCACGTGGACGTTCGATCACTGGGGGAGGGTTCTTGCCTAAGATCAAACGGTCGCGAAGTATCCGCACGTCACGTTGGGCCGTGCGCAGTTTGTCGGCAATGGCGCGCGGAAGAAGGCTCAGGGGATCGACCTCGCCGAGCGGGGCCGGCGCCTCCATCTCGTTGAGGAGCGGCTGGGGCGGCTTACCGGTTGCCCGATCGAGGATCATGGTCGCGTCGAGGCGAGCCTGATCGATCCACGGGGTCAGCGCGGTCGGCAATGCGCGCGCCGCAAGTGCGGCGGCGGCATCGAGTCGGCCTGCGCGGCGGCGACGGCTACCCTCCATGGAAGACAGAGTGCCGAAGCCGCTCAGGAGTGTCAAGTGTGACTAGACACTTTACTTGGGTGCTGCCCGATCTTCAGGGGATCCAATGGTTTCAAGCGGTCTCGCCACGGGCGCGCGGGCCCCTGAAGGTGCTATCTGAGGCCGGTGACGAACACGGTTTGGGAATTCCCACTGAGCCTGCCTCGCAACGCGTTCACGGCGCGCGAGGTTCCACGGGCGGGGGACATGTGGCGCCTGTGCCAGGACGTGGCGACCCTGGCGTCGATCAGCGCCGGCTGGCCGCCGTCGCGCTTTCGGGCGGAGAGGGTCGCGTTCATCGTCTACAAGATGACCGTCCTGCATGAAGCCCAAACGCCCTATGGGGCGCTGCTCGATACGCAAACGTGGGTGTCACGGTTCCGGCGCCGGACGCTTTGCACGCGTGAGGTGCGGGTTCGAAT
Source organism: Myxococcales bacterium (assembly GCA_030622585.1). Classification (GTDB taxonomy): domain Bacteria; phylum Myxococcota_A; class Polyangia; order Polyangiales; family Houyiibacteriaceae; genus SG8-38. The sequence continues at coordinate 3,140 of JAUXFZ010000194.1, read as the reverse complement.
CGGCGGGAAGCGGGTCGCGTCCGCAACGCAAGAGTGGGTCCACGTCGACGGGGACACGCTCAAGCCCAAGCAAGGCTCGATCGAGGCCGCGGCTGCGTTCCCCGAGACCGACGTCGAGCCATCGGTGAAGATGCCCTCGTTCGAGGAACTTCCTGGCGCAGAGGACGAATTCGCGTTCGACATGTGGCAAACCTGGTCCGATCCGCTCGCACACGCCAATCACCCCGCATACATCGATTGGTGTGATGAAGCGACGAGCAGGCGAATGATTGCGTCGGGCATCGACCCGGTGCTGCTTCAGCCCGTGGCGGAACAAGTGAACTTTCGTAGCGCCGTCTTGCCCGGCGAGCGTGTGACCGTTCGAACCAAACGGGTGGGTGTGATCGGCCGCCATGCTGTGGTGTTGAGGCACCACCTAGAAACCGCGAGGGGTCCGGCTGCCGACGCGACGAGCATCCGATCGCTAGCAGAGGGCGACAAGGAGACCTTGATCTCCGCCTGGGACTGATCATGTGCACGATCATCGTTCGCCACCGGATGGATGACTGGTGCTCGACCGTCATCGCGTCGAACCGCGACGAGTTTTACGACCGCGTAGCCTCCAGGCCGGCGGTGCTGCGCTCTGAGCCCCTCGTCGTCGGCGGTCGCGATGAGCGGCAAGGCGGCACCTGGTTCGGTCTCACCGGCGACGGGCTTTTCGTCGGGCTCACCAACCAGCGAAGCTTTGGGACGAGAGACGACTCGCTTCGCTCGCGCGGGCGCCTGGTACTCGACGCCCTCGGGCAGGGTTCGCTCGACGGCGTGGTGCGGTACTTGAGCCGTCTGGGCCCCGCCACCTACAACGAGTTCAACCTAATCTTCGGGGACGGCGATCGGCTGTGCGCCGCGTACGGGAGACGGGACGCCCGCGAGGTAGAGTTCGAGCGGCTCGACGAGGGCGTTCATGTCCTTTGCAACGATCGCCTCGGCTCGCCGGACTTTCCGAAGGCGATCAAGGCGTGTGAGCGCGTCATGGCGGTTCCCAGAGACACCTGGCCGCGGATCAAATCGCAACTCGTCGACGTCCTCGCAGACGGTTCGCTCCCGGATCCTGCGGGGGTGCCCCCAGTTCCGCCCGGCGCGCCCTTCGGCGAGGAAGTCGCCCGCTACCTCCAGGCGATTTACGTGAAAACCCCGATCTACGGCACGGTCTCGTCCACGCTTGCGGCCGTGAGCCGAGGCCGTGTGGAGCAATATCACTTTGCCGAGGGCCCGCCGTCCGAAGCGAGCTTCGAAGACATGGCTCACCTCATCCGAGGCGCCGGATGAATCCGATCACCGCTGCGGCGCCGGCTTCTAGGTTCTGTTCGAGCGTTCGTCCGCTTTTCTTCCGCGGCTTGAACGAGTGGTCGCCATCCCCCACCCAGGCGAGCTCGATCGAAGGCGGGAGCGAGTAAGAGCCCACCTCTTCCTCGGTGCCGAGCCGGTCCCGGGTGCCTTGGACGATCAGGGTAGGAGCCTTTAGCGTTTCGAGGTGTGCGGTGCGGAGCCGCTCCGGCTTGCCGGGCGGGTGAAACGGATACCCGAGGCACACGACCCCGGCCGCGCCCACTTCATCGGCGATCATCGATGCGATTCGCCCTCCCATCGACTTGCCGCCGATGACCACTTCGTCGGCTGATCCCACGAGACCGAGCACCTCTGTGAAGCGAGCGATGAGCCTCGGCGCCCGATCCGGCCCCCGGCGTGCCCCGTCCTCGCGCCGCTTCGCCATGTACTCGAACTCGAAGCGCACGACTTGGATCCCCGAGGCCGCCACCAACTCCGCCATCGTGTCCATGAACGCAGAGTCCATCGGAGCGCCGGCCCCGTGAGCGAGCAGGAGGCGGGGGGTGGAGGGAGAGCCGGTTCGCAGGAGAGTGGGCACGGGCAAGGTCTTACCCAGCGCCAGCGCCAGTGCCAGTGCCGTGGAGCTAGGTGATAACTCTGTGGCTACCTGTACCAGCGTGGACTCTTGCAGCGTCCCGTGCGTGGGCACCTGCACCGTCTTCTGTATTGACGCCGGCGCCTGCGGTATCGAGTGCCTGGAAGGCGAGCGAACCACTTGCGACTCGGGGTCGTTCACCTGCGGAACCGAGTGCCCCTAGCAGGGTCCCTTTTTCGCTACTGATACGCCGGCTGCGTTTGCGGAGCACCGGTTCGCGTAGGTCTTGCCGTCGCAGCCGCAAACCGGGCTGTAGTCTGCAGTGCACGCCTGGGGGCGGGATTGACACTCGCCAGGCTTGTTCGTCGCCCCGCATTGGGAAGCGGGCGTGAACTGACAGAACAGGCCGGTGGAGCAGCGGGCTGCGCCCTCGACACCGCACTTCGCGCCGGCTGCTCCGGCCGCCGCCTGTGCAGCGTCCTGGCACAACCCGCGGTGCCGGATCGACACGCCATGGGAATGCGCGACGCAGTCGTTGCTGTAGTTGCGCGCGTCGCAGCCGCACACCGGCGCCCACTCCTTCGTGCAGGTCGTCGGCTGTTGAGTGCACTCGCCGGGGCCTGACGCTTCGCCGCAGTACTGTACTTCGGTGTATCGGCAGAAGAGGCCCGTCTGGCACGTGGTGGCCGCGCCGCCCGGACCGCAGCTCCCCGCAGGACCCGCGGGCGCGCCCACGTTCGCGCATTGGCTCGCGGTCCGCGGTGACACTCCGTGCGAGTGGGCTACGCAGATGTTGAGGTACGTTCGCCCGTCGCATCCGCAGATCGGGCTGTAGTCTTTGGTGCACGTCGAAGGCATCGGAAAGCAGGCCCCCTGTGCGCCGGTCTCGCCGCATTCAGCGCTCGGCCCGTAGTGACACACGAAGCCAGCGTCACACGTCGCACCGGCGGCGCGGCTGCATTCCCCCCCAGGCCGATCCGGGTAACGAGATTTCTCGCCTTCCTTCGCGCAAGAAGCCAGAGAAGCCAGAGAACTCAAACAGAGAAGGCAAATCGCCAGTCGCATCATGTGTGGATAGGTATCTCCGATGCAGGGGTCAGGCAAGTGTTGGTTTAGTTACACCGCCCGCGCTGCCGCATCAGCTCTAGCGACCCGGCAGTGCGGCCACCAGCACCGGCACCCATTGTCCGGCGGTGCCCGAGACAAAGGCGCCGCTGCCGGTGCGCTCCACGAGCGC
>JAUXFZ010000443.1 GCA_030622585.1 Myxococcales bacterium | reverse complement strand
GCGCCAGTGCCAGTGTCAGTGCCAGTGTCAGCGCCAGCGCCGGTGCCGGTGCCGGTGCCAGTGCCGGTGCCGGTGCCGGTGCCAGTGCCAGTGTCAGTGCCAGTGCCAGTGAGGACGGGGTGGGTTGGCTACTGCTGAGCGCCATCCTGCTGCAGCGCCAGGAACAGCATCGTCCCGCCGGCCACCGCTGCCGGCATGAAGAACAGGTTCACCAGCGGGATGAACAGAAGGAGCCACACCCCGGTGCCGAAGCCTGCGACGGCGGGAAGCTGGCGTCGCGTGAAGGCGACTCTGTCGCGAACGGACCAGTCACGGCGCGCGGCAGGCCAGTCGATGTAGTCGATGCCGAGGTAGACCGCGGTGAGCGCGAAGCCGACGAGCGAGACGATTTGGCCGATCCCCGGAATGAAGAAAGATGCGAGGAACATCGGCCCGACGACAGCCACGTAGACCAGTACCTTCAACAGTTCGAGGCGAATCGTCCGCGCGACATCGGCCAACATTCGGGCAAACGAAAACGGAGGTGCCGATTCGCCGATCACGATGTTCTCCACTGCTTCACTGAGCGCGTCGTTGAACGGAGCCGCCACGACGCTCGACAAGACGAGCACCAACAACAGCCCAAAGAGCGTGATCAGAATCCCTACGACGAATTCGATCAACCAACGCAACGCCCCGAGCAAACCTCCGACCCACCCGGTGGCCTCGTTCCAACTTTCGGGAAACAGAGACCACACGGCGCCACCGAGGTCGTCGTAGAAAGTGCCGGCGCTGTAGAACACCCCCACCAGCGCGAGGCCCGTGATCAGGATGGGGAATACCCAGTAGCGTGCGAGCTTGGGATGCTGCACGTACACGAACCGCATCCCTCGCAGAGCGTACGACACGCCCCGCGCGAAACCGATCGGCGCCTTCACCACAGCCCCCGCGCTTCGAGCTGCGACCTTCATAGGGCGACAGCGCCAAGCGGGATCAAAGGCTTCAAATCTTCGTCGTCGAAACGCAGCTGAAGCCCGATGAAGTAGTCTCGGCCACCATTGATGATGTCGTCGACACCCCCCAAGAGCCAGAACCGGCGTATGATCTCGAACCCCGCGCGGATCCGCACGCGCGGCCATATGCGCCGGCCGAACTCGAAAATGTCGGTATTGATTTCGAGTCGATCCTTGATGACTTTGATATCCAAGCCGAGGCCTCCGGTGGACTCGATGATCCCGAAGCGGAAGGTTGCGAAGGAGATGGACTTGCCAAACTGCGCCGAGAACTTGAGCCGGTTGCTACGCGAGATCTCGGTTCGCTTGAACTCGTTCGGGTAGAACAAGGGCGGCGGGCTCTGACGGATGATGGTCTCCGACACGCTGACCGACCCGCGTGGATCGTCGATGACCTGAATGAGGAAGTAGCGCCCTTCTCGCGGTTTCAGATAAATCGAGAAGTACGTTTTGAACGCGTTCGACAGCGCGTAGTACTCGCTCCTGAGCTCCACGATCGTTCGGAGCCGGTTCAGGCCACCCACGAAGTTGTTGAGCCCCTCGGCGACGCCCTCGACCTCGTCGATGAGCGTTTCGTCTTGTGTGAGGCGACCGATGGTGCCCTCCCCTCGGGCGGTGCGGCCGGTTATCTCTTTCACGTCCGCCAACACGGCGTTGAGTTGCTCAGAAGCGCGATGAATCGATGCGATGGTGTCGTCTACCTCCGCGATCCCGCGGTCGATGTCATCCTTGCGCTTGTGAATGATGTTGCTGAGGTCGTCGGTGGCGAGCTCGACGTTCTCCATGATGCGAACGATTCGAGGCCCCGCCTCGTCGGTGACATGCTTGATGTTCTCGAGGGCATCGCTCAGGTTTCGGAGCGCGCTCTGCATTCGGTCACCCGCCTCTTCAGTGCCGAACGCCCTTTCCATCTGCGCGGTGATCTTCTTGACGCTCTGGGCGATGTCATTGACGGTGACTAGGATATCGTCGGTTTGAACGCCCTTGTCGGCGGCAAGGATCTGCCCCCCGTCCTGGATCTTCGGAAAGCCCTCGGTGCCGGGATGAATGACCAACGCCCGTTCCCCGAGCAGTGAGAGGCTCTTCATGGTCACTCGGGCATCCTCGTAGAGGCTCAGGCTCCCCTTCACGCGGAGATCGACCCGGGCTCGTGCGCCTTCCAAACGAATCGACGAGATGTAGCCGACTGGAATGCCCGCGACCAGAACCCGGGACTTGGCGACCAGTCCCTGGACATCGTCGAAGTACGCATAGACCCCATACCCTGCGTCGCTGTCCGAACGCTCGTCGACGTAGCGATAGACGGCAAAGGTGACGATCATGCCGAGAACCACCATCAGGCCGACTCGGGCCGCGTTCCAAGTCTCTCGCATAGAACCGGACGAATCGTAATCGAAGCGGGCCGAAACAGCCATCGCCGCATGCGCGAAAAGCGAGGCTCACCGGCGCTTGCAGCGATGCAGAACAACCGCTATGGCTTGGAACTTGTCTGAGGGGATCGACGCGCTGACGGCAGCCGCATTGGGTGCATTGCAAGGGCTGACCGAGTTTCTTCCAGTGTCGAGCAGCGGGCACGTCGCCATCGGCGCTCGGTTCTTCGACATCCAAGAGAGCTCCCTCGCACTGGTGATTCTCCTGCATCTGGGAACCTTGCTCGCCACCGTCATTCTCTTCCGGGACGACATCGCCCTGCTCGCCCGAGAGGCCATGGCCGCGTTACGCGATCCCAGCCGCCTGCGGACAACCCCGGAGGGGCGAGCCCTGGTCGGGATCGCGATCGTGACCGTCATCACGGGGGTCATCGGATTGCTCCTCCGCAATGTGGCTGAGGCATTCGCTGAGGACGTCCGCCTCGTCGGGTTCGGTTTTCTCATCTCGGCGACCTTCCTGCTCGCGAGCGGTGTGGCCCGCGGTTCGAGCGACGAGGTATCGTGGGGACAGGCCGTCGGCATCGGCATCGTGCAAGGCGTGGCAGTCCTCCCAGGAGTGAGCCGCAGCGGGGTCACCATCGCGGTCGCCATGCTTCTGGGGGTCCAGGGTAGCGCTGCCTTTCGGTTTTCGTTCTTGGTCTCGCTCCCCGCAATCGCAGGAGCCGCCGTATACGAGTCAAGTGGCGCCGAAGGGCTCGGCTCTCTCGGGCCGGAGGCGTGGGTCGGCGGCCTTACCGCCCTCGTGACGGGGTACGTGGCTCTTGTTATCCTCCGCCACATCGTTCTCGTCGGACGTATGTGGACGTTCGCGATCTACCTTTTGCCTTTCGGGCTCTTCCTCATCACCCGCTAAGACAGCAGCCTGCTCATGACCAGCACCAGCAAAGCATACGCAGTGATCATGGCGGGAGGCTCCGGCACGCGCTTCTGGCCCCTCTCGCGGAGCACCCGCCCCAAGCAGCTCCTAGCGCTCGGGCCCGAT
>JAUXFZ010000069.1 GCA_030622585.1 Myxococcales bacterium | reverse complement strand
CGCGACTGCTTTGCGTACAACAACGTTCTGCTCGCGCAGGACCCGCAGTCGCATCACAGCATCGTGGAATTCTATGTTCCGCCCGAGGATAAGCCCGAGCAGTGGGATCCGATGGATGAGTCCTGGCAGAGCTGGAACTGCCTTGGCGGGATCAACGCCGGCGCGAGTTGTACGCCAGGAAGCGACGAGTGTGGCGAACGCAGTCAGTGCGGCACCGCTCCCGAGACGACCGTAGCGTGCATCAACTACAGCAACGGGCCCGACGAGATGGGCACCGCGGCAGGCCTGTTCGGTGCAGCAGAAGTCCGGCTCAACCTGGCCACCGCTCAAGAGGCCACCTTTCGCGAGCAATACCCGCCCAACGTGTTCTCCACCATGCCGGTGAAGGGCTTCGTCATTTGGGACAGCCATGCGTTCAACCCCACGAAGCTGGACACCTCGATCGAGCAGTGGATGAATCTCGAGTTCGCGACGGCCGATGAGACCATCTACCCGCGGCACCAGATCTTCGACGCGGGCGACCTCTTCGGCATGGGCCGCATCGAGGCCTACGCCTCCAAGGAAGTCTGCACGACCTTCACGATTCCCCAGCATGGGCAGTTGCTCACGCTGAGCTCCCACACCCACCGTTTCGGCAAAGAGTTCCGTATTTGGTATCCGCCGAACGGCATTTGCGACACGGATGATCCCGACTGCCTCCCGAACGACGACCGCAAGCCGGAGTACACGAGCTTCGACTATGCCGACCCACTCTACCAGCGGTTCGCAGGCGAAGAGATCCTCAGCTTCGAGAGCGATAGCGACGAAGAGCGCACGTTCAAGTACTGCGCGTTCTTTGATAACGGCGAGAGCAACCCTTCGGAGGTTCGCCGGGAGTCACTCAAACCAGACGCGGAGACCTGCGATTTCGTCGACGTCATCGCGCCTTTCGCACAGGCCGCCGGTATTCTGATCTTCCAATGTGGCTGCGTTGCCGAGGAGCGTTCCTGCTTTGGCGGTCCCAACCAGGGCATCGCTTGCAACGGCGATGACGCGGTGTGCGGCGAAGGCGGCATTTGCGACGCGTGTCCGGCTGGCGGTGGCGTGACGACCGAAGAGGAGATGTTTCTCCTTCTGGGCTCGTACTACATCAAGACGCCGTAACTGTAATAGTACTGTAAACCAACTGGCCCATTCGTCGGCGGTGCGCTACATCGCCGACGATGGCTCGATACGACGCCTATAACTCCGAATGTCTTCTCTTCTCCTTCAAAGACGGGCTGCTGGCTCGACTTGCGCACGACCTGAAGCTGCAGGTCGAACGGTTTTCGATCGAGGTCGACGACACGACCCATGCGATCACGGCCACGTTCGATCCCAGCAGCATTCAAGTCGTGTGTGCGAGGATCAACGGGCGCGACGACCGGGCGACGCTCAGCAAGGGCGACAAGAAGAAGATCCACGACAACGTCACCAAGGACGTGCTGCGCACGCGCAAGCATCCCGAGATTCGATTCGACTCGACCAGCGTCGTCGAACGCGGCGATGGCTTTTCGGTCGAGGGGACGCTCCAGTTGTACGGCAAGTCGCGGAACATCCAGACAAGCGTCCGTCCCGACGGCGATCGATGGGTCGCCGAGCTCACACTCCACCAGCCGGATTTCGGCATCAAGCCGTATTCGGCAGCGCTCGGGGCGTTGAAAGTGAAGCCGGACGTTCGGGTGCGGGTCAGCGTTCCACGACAGAGCTAGTCAGTCGGGGAGCGGGAACGTATCCTCGGAGGCGATATGCCTAGCCGAATCGCGCTTGCCCTTTGCCTTTGCGCCCTGTGGAGCTGCGGCAGCAGCGGCACTACCCCTGGTCCGCTCGTCGACAATACCCTGTGGGTGCCGACGACGGACGGCGACGCTCTCCTCGGCGCGCCTCCGGCGGATGCTGAGTGTATGCTCGAGCCCATCGACTGTGACGAGGAGTATCCCTGGCCGGAGGGTGAGTGCGTCGACCGCGACCCCACGTCGGACTGTGTCGCAGCCTACGTGCCCGAGTGCGAGCAGTCGCTGACCGTCCTGTCGGTGTACACGAGGATGCCTGATGATCGCGTGAACCTCTGCAACTGGATCACGCTCGAGCAGCCATCGCTCCGCGCCATTCGCGCAGGTGACCAAGTGGAGGTGCGCACCTTTCACGATGCGCTCACCGCTCCGGTGCCGGGGGAAGCCCGGATGACCTTTGTCGTCGGCGACCAGCGCGCTTTCGACTACATGGCCCTGATCCCCTCCGGCACCTCGTTTCCCAGCGAGACCTGGACTGCCGACAAGGACTACCCGGCGGGCACGCAGTTGCTCTGGCACGTCGATAACCACGGACGTAACGAGTACATGCTCATCGAGGTCAACGTCTGCGACCCAACGACAACCGACACTTGTCTATAGGCTGAACAACTTCTAACTATTTGTAATCACTTATTTTTGACGGCATGCATCCCTGCCCCGCAGGGCCCTGAGTCGTCCCCTTGCCCAACCCATATCAATAAGGAAACCTAGGCTCATGCGTCTGATAACTCTATCAACCATCTTAACTCTCTTACTCATTGGTTGCGGCGACACGGGCACCCCCGGAAGCGGCGGCAGCGGCGGCGGCTCGGCGGGGTCTGGCGGCAGCGGCGGCAGTGGCGGAACCGGCGAGTTCATCACGATGCTCAGTCACACCTACGATCCGATCGACGTCGGCGTGGGCGAAGAGCTCACCAACGTTTGCCAGAGCTGGGTTCTCAACAACGACGAGCCGATCTACGTGAGGAAGGTTCGGCAGACCAACGAGGGCGGCTGGCACCATTCCAACTGGTTCTTCGTCCCCGAGGCGGCCTACCCGCCGGACTACGATGTCGAAGGTCCCGATGCCACGCTCGAAGGCACGTGGAAGTGTCGTGATCGGAGCTTCCGTGAGTACCTGGCGGCCGCGGCTGGAGGCGTCTTCTTTGCCCAGTCGACCCAGGCTTTGGAAGAGCTTCAAGCATTCCCAGACGGCTCTGCGCTCGAGATTCCGCCGCACAGCGTGATCATTGGCAGCGTCCATCTCTTGAACATTTCGGCCGCGCCCATCGCGAGCGCGATCACGATGGATGTCGAGACGGTGCCAGCCGATGATGTTGCCGTTCGGCTGACCCCCTACAGCTTCGCCATCGGGGATCTCAAGATTCCCCCGGCCGTCGACGGCGTTCCGACCGAATCCCGCACCGCGATGACATGCGACCTACGGGGGCCGTTCCAGGAACACCTCCAGCAAGATGTAGTCGACTACAACGTCTACTACGTGCTTGGGCACTATCACCAGTGGGGCAACTTCTTCAATCTCAGTTTCGTCCAGGAAGACGGGACTCGGGAGACGATCTTCGAGATCAAGAACCGCATCGGCGAGCCCATTGGGTCCATCATCGACCCCCCCATGAACAACAACGGCGCGCCGATGCTCCGCTCGGAGTGCGGCTTCATCAACAACACCGATGAGACGCTGAAGCGCGGCCTACAGAACGGCGAGATGTGTGACTTCTTGGCATACACCGACGCTAATCTGAAAATCGGCGCCGGCGGCGCCTCGAACGACGGCGTCCCCGACGACATGGTCGATGGCATCGAAGTCCACGAACTCGACTGTGGCCCCATCACCGGCTTCAAGGCCTACGCCGACTAAACAGGGCACGCTAGATGTTGAAGCGGAAGTGCATGATGTCGCCGTCGTGCACGACGTACTCTTTGCCCTCGACGCCGAGCTTCCCGGCGGCTTTTACGGCTTGCTCCGAGCCATGCTCGAATAGATCCTCGCACTTCATGACTTCGGCGCGAATGAACCCGCGTTCGAAGTCGGTGTGGATCTTACCGGCAGCCTGGGGCGCCTTCGTACCTCGGTCGATCGTCCAAGCATGAACCTCGGGCTCACCTGCCGTGAAGTACGTGATGAGGTCGAGGGTCTCGTAGCCCGTGCGAATCACCTTGTGCAGGCCCGGTTCGTCGAGGCCGAGTGAGTCGATGAACTCGGCGCGCTCTTCTTGTGGGAGCTGCATGATCTCGGCTTCGATCTCGGCGCTGATGGCCACGACCGGGACGCCCCGCGCCTTACCGAGCGCGACGACTTGGGAGACGAGCGGGTCGTTGTCGAGGTCGGCGAGCTGCTCGTCCTTCACGTTGACCACGAAGAACGAGGGCTTGTTGGTGAGCAGGAACATATCGCGGAGCACCAGGACCTCGTCCTCGTCGTCTGGCGCGATCGCAGTCGCCGGATTCCCCTCGTTGAGAGATGCTTCGAGGCGTTCGCACAGGCCGACGGCCTTCTTTTCCAAGGCGTCCTGCCCCTTGGCCGCACGCTCGGCCTTGTCGAGGCGCTTCTGAACCGTTTCGAGGTCCTTGAGAATGAGCTCGGTCTCAATTGTCTCGATGTCCGCAAGCGGGTCTACGCGGTTGTCGACGTGCACGACGTTCTCGTCCTCGAAGCAGCGTACGACGTGGGCTATCGCGTCGGCATCGCGAATGTTGCTCAGGAACGCGTTGCCCTTGCCTTCGCCTTTAGAGGCGCCACGCACCAGACCCGCGATGTCGACGAACTCGACGGTCGCCGGCACGATCTTCTTCGGGCTGTGCAGCGCGACCAATTTCTCGAACCGGGGGTCGGGGACCGGGACGATGCCGATGTTCGGATCGATCGTACAAAACGCGTAGTTGGCCGCTTCCGCTTGCTTCTCGGATAGGGCGTTGAAGAGGGTCGACTTTCCCACGTTGGGTAGGCCGACGATACCGACTGACAAAGCCATGGGCCGTGCTTTAGCGCGTGGTCGTCAGGAGGGCCACTCAGGGCAGCCAAAGCCTGCCGATCAGGAAAAGGCCGGCGGCCAGGATCGCGGTGAACGGCACGGTAATGAACCAACTCAAGATGATCCCGCTCACCACTTTGGTGTTGATGGCGCCGATACCGCGGGCGAAGCCGACCCCAATCACGGCGCCCACCAGTGTATGGGTGGTGCTCACGGGCAGCCCCAGCTTGCTCGCCATCACGATCGTGGTCGCTGCTCCAAACTCCGCCGCGAAGCCCCGCGACGGGGTGAGCTCGGTGATCTTCTTTCCGATCGTGGCCATGATCTTGTAGCCGTAGGTGGCGAGGCCGACGACGATGCCCAGCGCGCCGATCAGAAGAACGCGGTAAGGCACGGCGACCTCCGCGCCCAGTTGACCCGAGGTGGCTCCAAAGACGGCTGCCATGGGGCCCACGGCGTTGGCGACATCGTTGCTTCCGTGGGCAAACGCAACGAAGCACGCGGTCATCACCTGCAGCACCAGAAAGACCCGTTCGGCGCGATAGGTGTGCTCGCCCTTGTCTTCGGAGGCGATGCGAGTGGCCCGTCGCAAGAGCGGAACCGAGAGGATGCTAGCCAGTAGACCGACCGCCACTGCGATGCCGAGCGAAGGGCCCAGACCCAAGTCGAGCTTCAAAGGCTTGAGCCCCTTGAACAGCACACTGAGCGTGAGGATCGCGAAGATGGGGAACACCATGATCGGGCCCCAGCCTCGCAGTGCCAACAGTGGTCGGTGAACGTTCAAGATACGGTCCTTGATGAACACGAAGCCGAAGTACCCGAGGAGCCCGCCGAGCAGCGGAGAGATGACCCAACTCGCGGCGATCTTGACCATCATCGACCAGTTCACCGCCTCGAAGCCGCCGGCGATGAGGCCGAAGCCCATCACCGCGCCGACGATGCTGTGCGTGGTCGACACAGGCCATCCGGCATACGTTGCGATGTTCAGCCAAAGCGCTGCCGCGAGCAGGCAGCACGTCATGCCGATGGCGACCACCATGGGATCGCCGCCGAGCGCATCCATATCGATGATGCCCTTGCGGATGGTTTTCGTCACCGTGCCGCCTGCCAGCATGGCGCCACCAAACTCGAAGATCGCCGCGACGATGATCGCCCCTCGGAGGGTGAGTGCGCCCGACCCGACCGAGGTGCCCATGGCATTGGCCACATCGTTGGCTCCGATGTTCCAGGCCATGTAGAGGCCGGCGATGGCCGCGACGGCCAGAACGATCGTGGTCAGCTCCATGCGAACCGCCTATCCGGCGACGAAGAGCCGGAACTGATCCCCTACGTTTTCCGCGTGATTGGCCATGTCGCCAATCTTGTTGAGGACCTTCGTCCACATGAAGACCGCCGCTGGAGGCATGTTGTCCTCCTCCTTGAACAGGACCTTCGCGCATTGATCCTGGATCTTGTCGGCCTCGTGCTCGGCGCGTCCGAGGATCGCCGACTGCTCGAGGACCTGCTCCGCGGGGGGGCCGGAGAAGCCCGACTCGACCAAGTCGTCGATCAAGTCGATGAGCTTTGCGGCCTCGCGAACCGTGTCCAACACGCTCAGCACGAAGAGCTGCAGAACAGGCTTCATATCGTCAGGGACCGTCAAGGGGCGAATCGTGAGGAGCACGCCGACGTCCTCGGCGCAATCTGCGATGGCGTCCATCTCGCTGATCAGCTTGAGCACGTCTCGTCGGTCGACCGGCATCAACAACCGGACCGGCATCTTCGAGCGTGCCGCGTTCTTGGCGTCGTCGGCCTTTCCTTCCATCGCGCTGATCTCTTTGGCCAGTCGCTCGACGCCGGCCTGATCGCCCTTCGCGAGCAAGTCGATCAGGTCCTGAACTCGATCGCTGGTTCGCATCACCTCGCGCATCAGGTCACCCACTTTGGGGAGGGGATTGCGCGCAAGCAGGTTCGCAAGTGGTATTCTCATGGCACCTCGGGGCCGAGCGTAGCAGGCTTCGGCTAGAATAAAATGGGTTCAAGAATCCTAGTCGTAGAGGATGAGACAGATCTCGCCGAGCTGGTCGCGTTCAACCTGCGCGGCGCCGGTCACGACGTCACCGTCGCCCATGACGGCAGCACCGCACTGGCCGAGATCCAACGGAGCCAGCCGGACTTGCTCGTGCTCGATGTGATGTTGCCGGACCTTTCGGGCCTCGAAGTGTGTCGGCGCCTACGGCGGAACCCCCAAACGGTACGGCTGCCCGTGATCATGCTGACCGCGAGAAGCGACGAGGTCGATCGCGTGGTCGGCTTCGAGGTGGGGGCAGACGACTACGTGCCCAAGCCTTTCAGTCCGAGAGAGCTCGTACTGAGAGTAGAGGCAATCCTCCGCCGAACGATTCCTCCCGCCGAAGTCGAAGGCCCGCAGGTGATCGCGCTGGGGGATCTCGTCATCGATGTTCCCGCGCATCGGGTCGAAGTCCAAGGAGAAGAAGTTCTCCTGACCGCGCTCGAGTTCCGGTTGCTTCTCGACCTGGCGAGCCGCGTGGGTCGCGTCCAGTCCAGGGACGCGCTTCTCGAACGGGTGTGGGGGTACTCGCCCGACGTCGAGACGCGGACGGTGGATACGCACGTGAAGAGGCTCCGGGAAAAGCTCGGCGAGGGTGCTCTGCACATCGAGACGGTGCGCGGCGTTGGCTATCGGGCCCTCAAGTCCTAGCTTGGTCAAGCGCCGGACCCCGCGTATTGTGTCGATGTGATTCGCCGGTACACACTGATTGGCGGCGCCATTGCGCTCATGACGGCAGGTTTGTACGCGATTTCGCGTGCCGTTCTCCCGGGCGCAGCCGTCTGGGCCGTCATGCTCATCGCGGTGGTGCTGGGATGCCTCGTTGGCTGGATGGCATCGCGCCGGGACGCGCTCGATACGCAGCGTCTACAAGAGGTGATCGAAGCACTCACCGAGCGAGACTTCGAAAGGCGCGCCCGGCTCAGCAGCCCGGGACAGATCGGCGACCTCGGGCGCTCACTCGATGCGCTGGCCGAGCGCCTTTGGACGGGCGACCAGAAGAAGCGCAGTCGCAAGGACCGCCTTCGAACGATTCTCGACGCAATGGCCGAGGCCGTCATGGTGACGGATGCCGGTGGCCGCATCACGCTCACCAACGAAGTTCTGAGCGACCTGGTGGGGCTCGATGCCGAAGGTAGGACTGCCGTCGAGGCGATTCGTCATCCGGACTTCCATTCGGCGATCGAAGAGGCGCAGCAGGGCGTGTCCAGCGTACTCGAGTTCGAGATCGACGCGGCAGACGGCGGGGCTCGTCGCGTGCTTCGAGCCTCGGTGTCGCCCCTGCGCCACCGGCAAGGCGTGGTCACGGTCTTTCACGACGTCACCGCCGAGCGGGTCGCCGATCAGGTTCGAAGGGATTTCGTTGCGAACGCGAGCCACGAGCTGCGCACGCCTCTGACGGCGATCCGAGGGTTTGCCGAGACCCTTCGAGAAGGGGCGATGAACGACCCCGAATCGGAGAGGCGTTTTCTCGACGTCATTCTCCGGCATGCCCGCCGTCTGCAGGCGCTTGTGGATGACTTGGCCGATCTGAGCCGCTTCGAGGGCGAGGAGCTCCAGCTGGAGCTCGGGCCTGTTCCCGCGGGGGCTTTGTTGGACGAAGTCGTGCGGGGGCTCGAGTCCCAGTCCAAGGCCAAAGGATTGAAGGTGGTCTGCTCGGGGCTCGACGAAGTGCTCCCGGTGATGGCCGAGGAACGCGCGCTCGAGCAGGTGCTCGTCAATCTCGTCGACAACGCGATCAAGTACACCCCGGAGGACGGGGAGGTGCGGATCGGCATCGCGGAGGCAGAAGGTGACGTCGTCATCGAGGTCGCGAACTCTGGCCCCGGGATCCCAGCCAAGCACCTTCCCCGCGTGTTCGAGCGGTTCTACCGGGTGGACGCTGGGCGCTCCCGGGAGCTCGGGGGCACGGGCCTGGGGCTGTCGATCGTGAAGCATTTGGTTGCCCAGATCGGGGGCAGGATCACCGTCGATAGCGGTGGCGGCTGGACCCGATTCCGGCTCAGGGTGCCTCGCGTCGATAGCCCCAGGAGCGACACACGCGTGTCACGCAGCTGACACATTCAGCTCGTAACAAGCAGGCAAATGACACCTGCAAGAATCATTGGTCACGCGCTCCTTGGGCTCCTCGTGCTCAGCGCCTCTACCGGCGCCTTCGCCGAAGACGCTG
>JAUXFZ010000017.1 GCA_030622585.1 Myxococcales bacterium | reverse complement strand
GAGCTCACTCGGACAGCCATCGAGCTCGCCGGGAATCTGCCCGATGCCGTCATTGCAGGCCTGAACGCACTCGCCTTGGCCGCCGCCACAGGCTTGGCAGAGAGTGGAGCAGAAGTCTCCGCCCCCTCCGCCGCCTGAGCCCGCCGAACCGGCCGAACCGCCACTGCCAGCAGAAGCGCCGGACCCGGCCGTACCGCCGCCCCCGTCTTCTCCTTCGTCCCCACAGCCGGTGACTGCGAGCATCGCGCCAAACGCAATTGCCATAAATAGATGCCGCTTCTTCATTTCCCCAACCTCCCGCGCCGTCATTTGCGACGACGTCCGCGAATATGGGTATCAGAAGACCGAGGGTTTGCTCAAGAAGTTCGTTGGCCCGGGGCAGTGCTAGAGGCTAGAGGCTAGACGTTGGATCGAATCCATTGGAGCAGTTGCTGGAGATTCATCGCACCTGCCTGCCTCGCCACCTCACGCCCGCCCTTGAACACGACCGTGGTCGGGATAGAGCTGATTTGATACCTCTGACCGAGCTGACGGTTCGCCTCCGTATCGACCTTGGCCAACCTGACCTGCGGTTCGAGCTCTGCGGCGGCTTGCTCGAAAAACGGAGCCATCATCTTGCAAGGCGCACACCACTCTGCCCAAAAGTCCACGACGAGCGGCAACTCGCTACGGGTGAGATGACGCTCGAAGGTCTGATCGGTCAGCGCGATGGGATGCCCGGTGAACAGCGCCTTCTTGCACTTGCCGCACTGGGGCCTGTCCCCAAGTCGGGCGCCGGGAATGCGATTGGGGGCTTGGCAGTTGGGGCAGACGACGATTTGAGATGCTAGGGTCATTTCGGAATTGAAAGTAAGTCCGCATGGGCGGCATGGCTAGGGTATCGCGCTCGATTCATGGGCTCTGAAAACGGCTGCTTGACGCCCCCCGGGGGTCGGCTCATATTCCGGCCCCTTCAGGCAGATAAACACCCTTTTTGCAAGAGAATTACCGCGAGTAACGCATGGCACTGACCGCCGATAGAAAGACCGAGCTGATCGGTCAATTCCGCAACCACGACACGGACACGGGCTCGCCCGAAGTCCAGATCGCCATCTTGAGCGAGCGGATCACCTACCTCACCGATCACTTCAAGACGCACAAGAAGGACCATCACTCCCGCAGAGGCCTGCTGAAGATGGTCAGCCAGCGACGCCGGCTCCTCGACTACGTCCGTTCCCAGGACGTGGAGCGATACCGTAAGATCATTTCAGAGCTTGGCATTCGGAAGTAAGCTGGGCCCCGGGACGTTGTCCCCTTAGAACGCCGGTTCGTTTGGGTTGGGTTCGGAGTTCGCTCTTCGCTTCGATGGTTTGAGCTCGGGCTCAAATCCTGGAATCGGGGACCGAGACCGCTCTCGACATCGATGCGAACCGCATGCGTGGCTGTGCCGCGCGGAACGGAAGGCAGAGAGAGCGATGATAATTAGAGAATCCGTTAAGGTTGGTGACAAAGAGATCACCATCGAGACAGGCCGTATCGCCAAGCAGGCGTCCGGCTCGGTACTAGTGAGCTGTGGTGAGACCATGGTTCTCGTCACCGTCGTCGGAAACAAAGAGGCGAGGCCCGGCGCGCCGTTTTTTCCGCTGACCTGCGACTACGTCGAAAAGACCTACGCTGCCGGCAAGATCCCGGGGGGCTTCTTCAAGCGCGAGGCGAGGCAGCGCGATCATGAGATCCTCACCTGCCGACTGATCGACCGGCCCTGCCGCCCCCTCTTTCCCGACGGCTACATGTGCGAGACACAGGTCATCGCAACCGTGATCAGCGCAGACGGGAGCAATCAGTCCGACGTGCTCGCAATGGTGGGCGCCTCGGCGGCCATTCACATCAGCCCGATTCCCTGGGCAGGACCCATCGCTGGTGTCCGTGTCGCGCGCGTCGAAGGCAAGCTGATCGCGAACCCGACGTACCAGGAACAAAAGGACAGCGACTGCGAGCTGATCGTGGCCGCGTCCAAGGACGCCATCGTCATGGTCGAAGGCGAAGCCAATGAGCTGTCCGAAACGGACCTGATCGCCGCCATCCAATTCGGTCACCAATCGGTGCAAGGTGTCCTCGAGCTCATCGAGAAGATCCGCGAGGCGGTCGGCAAGGAAAAGTGGGCCTTCACGCCGCACACGCGAGACGAGAAGATCGACGCGCGGGTCAAAGAGGTCGGACTCGCGAGGGTCCTCGAGGCCTGCAACATCGCGGAGAAGCACCCGCGCTACGGCCGCTTTAGCGAAATCAAAAAGGAAGTCGTGGCCGAGCTGTCGGCGGAGTTCCCGGATCTCGAAGGCGATATCAAGGGTGCCTACGAACACCTTCGTTACAACACGATGCGAGGGCAGGTGCTCGACGAGAAGCGACGCGTAGACGGACGTGACTACAAGACCGTCCGGCCGATCGCGATCGAGGTAGCCTTCCTCCCGCGCGTCCACGGGTCGACGCTGTTTACCCGAGGCGAGACCCAGAGCATCGTCACGGCGACCCTCGGCACGCGTCAGGACGAGCAGAAGATCGACGGGCTGATCGAGGAGTACTGGAAACCGTTCCTCCTTCATTACAATTTCCCACCCTACTCGGTTGGTGAGACGAAGTTCCTCCGTGGCCCCGGTCGTCGAGAGATCGGGCACGGAACCCTCGCGGAGCGCGCGCTTACCAAAGTGTTGCCCTCCCGCGAAGACTTTCCCTACACGATGCGAATCGTCTCGGAGATCACCGAGTCAAACGGCTCGTCGTCCATGGCCACCGTTTGTGGCGGAAGCTTGGCGATGATGGACGCGGGTGTCCCCATCAAGGCTCCGGTCGCTGGTGTGGCGATGGGTCTCATCATGGAAGGTGACAAGTACGCTGTCCTCACGGACATCCTCGGCGACGAGGATCATCTCGGCGACATGGACTTCAAGGTCTGCGGAACCGACAAGGGCATCACCGCCATCCAGATGGACATCAAGATCGCCGGCTTGAAGCATGAGATCATGCAGGAAGCGCTGGAGCAAGCGCGCGAGGGCCGCCTGCACATTCTCGAGAAGATGAACGAGATCATGGCGACACCCCGCCCGGAGCTCTCGAAGTACGCGCCGCGCATCGAGACCCTGAAGGTCAAGCCCGACCAGATCCGTGTGATCATCGGACCGGGCGGCAAGATGATCAAGGCGATCACCGAGCAAACCGGGGCCAAGATCGACATCAGCGACGACGGCACGGTCAGCATCGCGTCACCCGACGGCGAGGCCCTCAAGAAAGCTATCGAGATCATCGAAAGCCTCACGCTCGAGCCGGAAATCGGCACCAAGTACAAGGGCATCGTGCGCCGCGTCGAGAACTACGGCGCGTTCCTCGAGATCGCGCCGGGCAAAGACGGACTGCTGCACATCACCGACATGGACTGGGGCTTCGTCGAGAACGTCACCTCTGTGATGAACCTCGGCGACGAGGTCGAAGTGATGATCAGCGACATCGACCGCGAGGGTCGCATTCGACTTTCCCGCAAGGCCCTCCTCGAGAAGCCGGAGGGCTACGTCGAGCCTGAGCGACGTGAACGCCGTGACGGCGGTGGCGGACGCGACGGAGGCCGAGGCGGACGTGATGGCGGACGCGGCGGGCGTGATGGCGGACGGGGCGGGCGTGATGGCGGCCGGGGCGGACGCGATGGCGGCCGGGGCGGACGCGATGGCGGACGCGGCGGGCGCGACGGAGGCCGGGGTGGTGCCCGAGCCGGCGGAGGTGACCGCGATCGGGACCGTGACCGTGACCGTAGCCGCGAAGGTGGCGGCGATCGCAACCGCGAGGGCGGCGGCGAAGGTGGCGGCGATCGTAGCCGTGGCCGCGAAGGCGGCGGCGAAGGTGGCGGCGATCGCAACCGCGAGGGTGGCGGCGAAGGTGGCGGCGATCGTGACCGTAGTCGCGAGCGAAACGACTGATGGACACGCTGCGCGTCTATAGGATGCGCGCCGACGCGGTTGTGCCGCGCTACAAAACGAGCGGCGCGGCGGGGCTGGACCTCGCCGCGTGCCTCGACACCCCGCTCACCCTCGAGCCGGGCGGGACCGCCCGAATCCCAACGGGCCTGCGGATCGCGCTACCGGTGGGACACGAGGGGCAAGTGCGCCCTCGGTCGGGTCTGGCGGCGCGCCATCGCGTCACCGTGCTCAACGCACCCGGTACAATCGACGAAGACTACCGAGGCGAGCTCCAGGTCCTCCTGGTCAACCACGGCAGCACAGCCTTCACGATCGAATCGGGCGACCGCATCGCGCAACTCATCGTCGCGCCAGTGACGCGGGTCAACATCGCGATCGTGGAGGACGAGGGCGAGCTCGGCGCAACCGAACGCGCCGAAGGTGGATTCGGCAGCACGGGTCGTTAGCCTTGTAACGGCGTTCGGGGAATAGGGCAAACGTGGTTCAGACGGTCTCTGCAGCACAAACGTCACGGCCGGTCGCGACGTGGCTCTTGTTCCTCTATCTGATGGTGTTCGCGATGCTGATCGTCGGTGGCGCCACGCGGCTAACCGGTTCCGGTCTATCCATGGTCCAGTGGCATCCCCTCATGGGCGTTCTGCCGCCGCTGAGCGAGTCCGACTGGATAGAGACCTTTCAGAAGTATCAAGCGTCGCCCCAATACAAGCTCGTCAATCACTGGATGCTGTTGTCCGACTTCAAACGCATTTTCCTTTGGGAGTATGCGCATCGGCTACTGGGTCGTCTGATTGGCGTTTTCTTCATTGTCCCGTGGTTGTTTTTCTTAGTTCGGCGCAAGCTCGATAGAGCCTTGGCTTGGAAAACGCTCGTTGCCTTTGTCTTGGGCGGAGCGCAGGGCTTGCTCGGCTGGTTCATGGTGAAGAGTGGCCTCGTGGACAACCCCGAGGTCAGTCACTATCGCTTAGCGGCCCACCTCGCGCTTGCTCTCGTCGTCGGACAGTATCTCCTGTGGCTCTTCCTCGACCTACGGGCACCACCGGGAAAACGCGCGCCGAACCAACCCGAGCCCACATCGGATGTGCCAACGTGGTCCTTCATCGCCTTGCTCGCGGTTCAAATCATCTTCGGCGCGCTGATGGCGGGCAAGCGTGCGGGGCTCGTGGCAGCGACCTTTCCCGACATGAACGGGGAGTGGGTGCCGTCATCGTTGTTCAGCATCGAGCCGTGGTGGCGTGACCTCGTGGAAAACCCCATCAGCATTCATTTCTTGCACCGCTTGTTCGGCGCCGCCGTCTTACTGAGTGCAGCCGGGCTGGCGTGGTGGGTGCATCGACGCGCCCGTATGCGCACAGAGCGCTCTCTCGCTTGGTGGCTTGCGGGGCTGACGGCGCTGCAATTTGCGCTGGGCGCGCTGGTTGTCATCGGATCCGTTCCGCTGCACACGGCGATCGCGCATCAAGCCTGTGCCTTCATCATGCTCTCAGTCGCCGTCACCCTTGCACATACGCAGCGCGTCTAGGCGCCCGCCGGGATTCCGTTGTCCTCGAGGACCTGGACAAATGTGCTTGGCTCGGGACGGACGCGGTAGTTGTCGGTCAGGTCCGCAAACAGAATCTCACCGCGCGCGTTGGTGATGACCACAGTCGGCCAAACGGTGTCGCTCGCGTAGCCAAGTGCCTGCAGTCCGAAGGGCAGACCGTCCTTGGCGAAAATCCCGAGACGTTTCGCCGCGCGATTGCCCGGGTCTACGAGGAATCGAAAAGGGACCTCGAACTTGGCGGCCAGCCCGCGGGTGTGCCCGTGGGGTTGAGGGCTCACCAACGCGACCTCGACCCCACACTCGTGAAGCTCGCGATACTGCGCTGCGACCTCACGGATCTGCGCCATGCACAAGGGGCACCAGTTGCCCCGGTAGAACAGCATGAGAAGTGGTGTTCCTAGAAATTCGCTCGATTGAATGACGTCCCCAGCCTCGGTCTCGAGATCAAACGCGGGAAGTGACTGGCCCACCTGAAGGATGGTGTTCTTCGGTCGCGGTAGGCTGGAATACCAATAGCTGTAGGTGAGCAGCGTGATGAGCCCGGAAGCCGCGACGATTGGCGCAGCAAGCGTCGCACCCGACGTCGCGACGTAGCTCGCGCCGCTGATCAAGAGTCCGATCGCGGCGATGGCCACGAGCGCGGGCATTCTCGCGCTAGTTCTCGCGACGTCGCCTATGACGTAAGCCCGAGCGAAGAACAGCGCGGCGGGCAGTATGGTCAGTAGAGCGCCGAGCCAGGCAAGCGTTGGACCGACGATCAGCTGCCAAATGCCGTACCCCGAGGCGACCATGAGGAAGGTGACGTACGACGAGATGTATAAGGCTTTCAGCTTCAGCATGTGGACCTCGTGACTCTCTCCATTGGCCTTCGGGATGTCAACTGTCGTCTTCCAACCACGCTGCGAGGAACGCTGCGAGGCCGTCGGCGTCGTCGAGTGAGAACTGCGGGACATCCGTGTCCCAGCTCGTATCCGTGACGAGCGCGAGCATCTCGCCAAAATCGCAGAGAAGCTCGGCACTTCGTGCCGCCCTATGCACTTCGATCTTGGGGTAGTCGCCTCGCTTGTAACCCTCGGTGAGCACGAGGTCGTAGCCGGCGCAGTGTCGGGCGATCACCGAGTCGAGGTCATCCGATCCCGTTTGCCTGCTGAACGTGGCTACCTGGACCGGGCTCACGCCTATGACCAGATCCGCTCCGGCTTCGGCCAACCGGAAAGTGTCCTTCCCGGGCGTGTCGAAGGAGCTGGTGTGATGGTGATGCTTCGCCACAGCCACTCGCAAGCCCGCCTCCTTCAGCGCCGGAAGCAAAGCCTCGAGAAGGGTCGTCTTCCCCGTGTTGGAGCGCGCGACGACCGATACGATCGGTGGCACGGATGAGCTCGTCGTTCTCATTGTGGAGAGTTGCTGGGTGGCCGGCTACAGAGCCCGATCCATCAACTGCGCGATGGTCGTCTTCGGCGCTGCACCGACGTGCTGGGCTACGAGCTCTCCGCCCTTGAAGACCATTAGCGTGGGAACCCCTCGGATGCCGTACTTGGAGGCGGTGCCGGGGCTCTCATCGATATCGAGGTGGGTCACCTTGACCTTGTCGACGTACTCGTCGGCAAGCTGATCGATGAGCGGCGCAATCTGCTTACACGGCCCGCACCAAACCGCCGAAAAGTCGACGAGCACAGGGGCATCCGACTGGAGCACCTCGGTGTCAAAGTTCAGGTCGTTTACTGCGTGTACATTTGCGCCGGCCATTTGAGCTCCTCTTGGGGTTGTCTGAGACCGACTAATTAAGGACGCTAGGGCGTGTTGTCAACGGGCCGCCTCTCCCGGCTACCGCGTAAAACCCCAGCATGGTAGGCTTTTTCGTGGCCTGCCCCACACTCATGGAGGCCTCGACAAGACCATGAAAGCCGGCCTGTTCATCGCTACCGCGATCCTCTACGCGGTCGCCTGTATCCTCTATCTGTTCGTCCTGACGCGTGGTTCGGAGAAGGCGCAGCGGGTCCCCGGAACCGTCTTCGTCGCCGCTCTGGGCGCACACCTCGCTTTCCTGCTCCTGGAGGCCCCCGCCGCGGGCGAGCTCCCTCTCTCCGACATCTCTCAGATCTTGAGCGTCTCGTCTTTTGGCCTAGGCATTGCGTTCCTGCTGGCGTCCTACCGTGTCGACGTGACCGTCCTCGGCGCGTTCGTCGTGCCTGTATCGCTGATGCTCTTTCTCGCGTCCGGCCTCGGCAGCAGCTACGCGCCAGTCTCCCCCAAGGTGCAGTCCGTGATGCTGACACTCCACATTGGCGCCAACGTGCTCGGCTTGATCGCGTTCACGCTCGCGTTCGCCGCCGGAGTCGCCTACATGATTCAGGAGCGTCTGCTTCGGCGCCGTCAACTGAGCGGCGTGTTCCAGCGACTCCCCTCGCTGGACGTACTCGACACCATGGGACTGCGCGCCGTCTTGTTGGGCTTTCCGCTTCTGACCTTCGGCATGATAACCGGCACGTTCTGGCTGCTGCGCTCGGGAGGGGCAGATTTTTATTTCAGCCAGGCACTGGGCCTGGTCGCCTGGGCGATCTTCGCGGGCGTGATCGTTCTTCGTGCGGTGGCGGGATGGCAGGGGCGAAAGGCCGCGCTCGGCACGATGGTGGGTTTCTTCTTTACGTTACTGGTCCTGGCCGGCTACGCCGTGCGCGCCGCCAGCGGGAGCGCCTGATGCGCGACTTCGTCGTGGTCGGTCTCTCTCATCGCACCGCGCCCGTCGAGGTCCGCGAGCGCCTAGCTGTCGCGCCAGATCGCCTCGAGCGGGAGCTTCGCGAAATCGCTGCCAACGGACGGCTCGACGAAGCGTTGCTGATATCGACCTGCAATCGGGTGGAGCTCTACGCTACGAGTACCAACCCGATCGCGGCATCTCGAGTAGCCCGGGATGCACTCGCCGGGCGACTTCCAGAGACCGCAGGCGCCGATATTCTGTACCAGGAGCGGGGAGTCGACGTGGTTCGCCATATCTTCCGCGTCGCGTCGAGCCTCGACTCGCTGGTCGTCGGCGAGCCCCAGATCCTGGGCCAGGTGAAAAATGCCTTCGACGCGGCGAAGGGTGCCGGCACGATGGGGACCCTTCTCGGCCGTTGCTTCACCCAGGCATTCGCCACCGCAAAGCGAGTTCGAAGCGAAACCGGAATCGCTGAAGGCACGGTGAGCATCAGTTCGATCGCGTCCGAGCTGGCAAAGAAGATTTTCGGTAACCTCGAAGGTCGCCGGACACTCTTGCTCGGCGCCGGAGAGATGGGCGAGGCCGCCGCGCGGAGCCTCCGTCAAACCGGGACCAACCTGCATGTCATGAACCGCAGCGAAGGCCGAGCGCGTGCACTCGCCGACTCATGCGGTGGCCGAGCCGTCCCGTACGAGCGACTCGCCGTGGAGCTCGCGGAAGCCGACGTCGTCATCGCAAGTACGGCGAGCCCCAAATTCATCCTGACGCCAGAGCTGATGAAGTCCGTCGTGCGTGCCAGGCGCCGTCGACCGCTGTTCGTCATCGACATCGCCGTTCCTCGCGACGTCGACCCGCGCGTCGGAAACATGGACAACGTGTTCGTCTACGACGTGGATGACCTGCAGCAGGTGGCCGAGGAAAACCTCGCCGCGCGGGCGCGAGAAGTAGAGCTCGCCGAGCGCATCATCGAAGAAGAGGTCGACGCGTTCTCGAGCTGGAGACGCTCGCTCGAGCTCGCCCCCACCATCGTCGCGCTGCGGAAACAGTTTGGGCAGATCGCGGACGAAGAGCTCAAACGCGCCCTTCCCCGGCTCGAAGGGCTGAGTGAGTCCGATCATGCCGTGCTCGAAGCTATGGGACGCTCCATGGTGAACAAACTGCTTCATCAACCGATGACCCAGCTCAAGGCGGGCGCTGGGGAGCCGGACGGCCCGTTCTTGATCGACGCGGTCCGGCGTCTGTTCGCGATATCTCAAGACGAACCTGGACAGAGAGAACCTTCCACCCAAGGCGGCAGGGAGGCCAAGGTCTCCCAGCTGGCCGCCGCGGGCACAGGGCCAACGGGCGAATCGAAGTGAAACTGCGCGTCGCCACACGCAAGAGCAATCTGGCTCTGATGCAGGCCCGTTGGGTCGGCGAGCGACTACGCGGCCACTTCCCAGAGCTCGTCCTCGAGGAGATCCACGTTCAGACCAAAGGCGACCGAATCCAGGATCGCCCCCTCGCCGACGTGGGCGGCAAAGGGCTTTTCGTGAGCGAGGTAGAGGCAGTGATCGTGCGCGGCGATGCAGACTTCGCGGTTCATTCATTGAAAGACGTGCCGGGTGACGTTCCGTTGGCTGAGGGAATGGGCATCCTCAGCGTGCCCGTTCGTGAAGACCCGCGGGACGCGCTGATCACGGTCGACGGTACCGCTTTGGAGTCGCTCAAAAGAGGCGCCAAGGTGGGCACGACTTCACGGCGTCGCGTCGTGCAACTTCAGCGCCAACGCCCCGATCTCGAATTCATCCCGCTGCGCGGCAATATCGAAACCCGCCTTCGCAAGCTTCGCGAAGGTCAGTGCGATGCGATCGTCCTTGCCATGGCCGGCCTCGCGCGCACGGGCGTCCTCGCCGAAACGCCTCATGCTGTTCTGCCCCCGGATATTTCCTTGCCCGCCGTCGGCCAAGGCGCGCTAGCTATCGAGGGTGCGTTGAGCGACGCGAGGCTCTGCGAACGGCTCAGAGCGATCGAAGACCCGACCGCACGTATCCAGATCACGGCAGAGCGGGCGATGCTCGAGAAGTTGGAAGGCAACTGCCATTCGTCCATCGCGGGCTACGCGAGCACTGCGGAGGGAAGGCTCAAGCTCGACGCGATGGTTGCCTCGTACGATGGTGACCGAATGCTGTCGGCCACATCCGACACGTACCTGGATCTAACCTCGCCGAATGCGGTCCAACAAGCACAGCAGTTGGGCGAGGACGTGGCGGAGCATCTGCTGTCACAGGGTGCCCGCGAGTTGATCCGCCAGGCCGAGCTCTTGGCAGTGCAGAATCAGTTGACCAGCAACTGAGCCTCAGTGAGCGGCGCATAGCCCAGGATTCGACGCACACCGCCCATCGATCGCTCGAGCCACGTATCGCCGCCGTCACGTCCCACGCTGGCCACGTAGACGGTCTCCCCGTCGAGGGACAACTCGCGCACGTCGACGCTCTGTCCCACGAGCACGCCAGGCAAGCGTCCACTGAACGCCGCGGAGCTCCACAGGGGGGCGACCGCACCAAGCGCTTCGCAGACCGCGCGCTCGCCGGCCCCGGCGACTAGCAATCCATTGTCGATGGCCACGACGACGGCATCGAGCTGGCCTTGCGAGCGAGAGTGCTCGAGCTGAAGACACAGTGCGCGGTACGGATCCTGACTTCGGCGTGTGCGGCGTTCGTTCATGAGGACTCCCTGTCAGATGTAGGTGTATGTAGCCTATTGTCCTACGGTAGAAGGGGCAAGGATTCTGCAGAACGCAGTGATTTCGGCGAAATCGACACCCGGTGCAGGACTGCTAGAGTCGCGCTGCAATGAGTCTCGTGGACGTGCTTCGCGGTCACCGTGTGGTGGTGACGGTCGGCAGCGGCGGAGTCGGAAAGACCACGACAGCGGCGGCAATGGCCGTGCACGCAGCGATGGAGGGCCGCAACGTCCTCTGCCTCACAATCGACCCGGCTCGGCGCCTCGCCAACAGCCTGGGACTCGACGAGATGAGGACCAGCGAGCAGAACGTGCCTCCCTCCCTCTTCGCGAGGCACGGCCTCGAGTGCAAAGGCGCGCTCTCCGCCATGATGCTCGATACGAAGCGCACCTTTGATGAGCTCGTGGCCAAGCACGCGTCCGACGACGAGGCCCGCGACCGCATCTTGAACAATCAGATCTATCAGTACGTCGCCAGCTCGCTGGCGGGGACCCAAGAGTACATGGCGATGGAGAAGCTCCACGAGGTTCGCAAGGATCCGAAGTGGGACCTCATCGTGCTGGACACTCCCCCCACATCCAACGCACTCGACTTCCTCGCGGCGCCCGAGCGACTCATCGATGCGATCGACTCACCGGCGATGCGCTGGTTCCTGCAGGTCTTCGAAGGCGCGGGCAAGGAAGCGTTTGGCCTGGTCGGCCGCGGCGCAACCGTCCTGCTCAAGGGCATCGGCAAGATCACGGGCCTGGCGTTTCTCGAACAGGTTGCCGAGTTCGTGGGCGGGATCAACGACCTCTTTGGCGGCTTCAAGGAGCGGGCGGAGCAGGTCTCCGACGCGCTGCGGAGCCCAGATGTCGCGTTCGTGTTGGTGACCAGCCCAGACCCGCTCGCCATCGGAGAAGCCAGGTTGTTCAGCGACAAACTGCAGGACGCAGGAATGAACCGTGAAGGCATCATCGTTAATCAGGTGCATGCACTCATCGACGAGCCCTCCGTGTCGACCGGGGATCAAGTGATCGCTCTTGGCAACGTGTTGCCCGAGTCGATCGATCCGGCCGAAATCCAGCCGCGGCTCAGCGAAGCGCTTCGCACCGAACGTGCGTGGGCGCGCGCCGACCGCGTGCAGGTCGAACGACTGGGGGATGAGATGGGCGACGATACGCCCATTGTGGAAGTCCCTGCCTTCGATCAAGATGTACATGACCTGGGCGCCCTCGCGAGAGTAGCGTCGTACCTGACCCGGACCGCCTGAACCGAGCATCATGCCAACCCAATCACCAGCGACGTGGAGCGCCATCATCCTCGCGGCAGGTGAAGGCACGAGAATGAAGAGCAGGCGGCCCAAGGTGCTTCACGAGATCGCCGGCCGCGCGTTGGTGTCTTGGGTGGTGCAGACGGCACTCGATGCGGGCGCTTCGAGGTGCTTGGTCGTGGTCGGTCACGGTCGGGAAGATGTCGAGCGGGAGCTGGTGACTCGGTTCGGAGGGCGCGTCGAGATGGTGCTGCAGCCCGAACGCCGAGGCACCGGCGATGCCGTCCGGTGCGCGATTGAATCGAACGTCGAGCTCGGAGGCCGCTTGATCGTTCTCTACGGCGACTGTCCGCTCATCCCAACAGGGCTCCTCCGCGACCTCGTCGACTGTTCGGAGCATGCCGGAGCCAGCCTGGGACTGGTCACCGCGAGCTTGGCGGACCCCAGCGGGTACGGCCGAATCGTTCGCGACGGCGCCGGTGACGTGCAGCGAATCGTCGAGGACGGCGATTGCTCCGCGGAAGAACGCGCCGTCCAAGAGGTCAATCCAGGGCTCTACGCGGTGCAAGCGGACTTCTTGCGGGAAGCCATCGCACAGCTGACACCGGACAACGCGCAGGGGCAATTCTACCTAACGGATGTCGTCGAGCTGGCCGCCAAAGGAGGCAAGGTGGTAGACCTACCGGGCGACATGGCTGACCTACTGGGCGTCAATGATCAAAGGGACCTCGCGGTCGCCACATCAACGCGCCGGCGACGGATGGCGGAGAAGCTGGCGCGCAGCGGCGTCGGCATTGCCGATCTGGACACAGTCTATCTCGATGCGGAATGCGAAGTGGAGCCCGGCGCCGCGCTGGGCGCGAACGTCCATCTGCGAGGGGCGTGCATCGTTCGAGCTGGCGCCCACATCGATGTCGGCTGTGTGCTCACCAATGTCGTCGTCGAACGAGACGCCATACTGCTGCCCTACACGGTGGCCGCCGACTCGACCATCGGCGAGGGGGCTCAGGTCGGACCGTTCAGCCACCTGCGTCCACAAACCCAGCTCGGACCGCGCAGTAAGGTCGGGAATTTTTCCGAAACGAAGAAGACGACGGTCGGCGAAGGCTCGAAAATAAACCACTTGTCCTATGTCGGAGACGGGGTCATCGGCGAGGGGGTCAACATCGG
>JAUXFZ010000354.1 GCA_030622585.1 Myxococcales bacterium | reverse complement strand
TCAGGTCTTGTCTTCCTAAGACCGCTTGGCCTCCGACTTACGGGGGGCGGTGCGGAAGGCCAGTACGAATCGGGACGAGGCGCGTTGGCTGAGGGCTTCGACCATTTGGGATTTGAGCGTGCCTTTTTTGCCGGGGCTGTGTAGGCCCTTGCCGACGATGATCAGGACCCAGCGCTTTCCCTTCTGCTGACAGTCTCGGACGAAGCGGCGCATTTCGCGTTCGGCTTCGCGAACGGTGTGGCCGTGCAGGTCGCACTCTGCTTCTACCTCGAGCCGCGGGTCTTCGAGGGCGTCGAGGATGCTCGCGTGGGTGGCGGCGCGCTTCCCGGAGACGATTCCATTGCCCTCCCGCTCCACACTCAAAGGCTCCAGGGGCCGTGCGGGCTTCGGACCGGTTCGACCGGGCGCCGCGCCAGGAGGCCGCGCCGCCGGCGGAGGTGGCATCACGCGCTTGGCCGTCTTGCGGTCCAACGGCTTCACATCGGCGAAGGCGCGTTGCAGCGCGTCCCGTTCTGTCCTCGAGGGGCGGCCCACGCCACCGCTAGAGCTGCTGCCTTCGCCGCGTCTACCTCTGGATTTCGCCACAACTCACCCATCATGAACCGGCAGAGGCCCCCGGGGCAATTTGCGCAACCACTGCGGCTCCAGCCGCCTCCGCGAAGATTCTTCGCCTCTTCGGAACAGGGCCCCGCGTATTTGGGCCCTTTTCGACTGCGATTCGGTGGCACAGCCGTTGCACGTTAGACCGGGTGATGGACGTCAGTCGCCGGCAATGGAGCGGTGTGTCGGGTCAGCCGAGGTGGTTGGGTTCTCCTCCGTGCGCGAGGATCTGCGGCGGATTCCTCGCAGTGCACAATCAACTGCCAGAGGTTGCATCGATGCTGGGGCCCGCTTCCGGGCCGTGCGACTGAGGTCCTTCGTAATCGCTGCGTGTGACGCCGAGGGGGCTAGCCCTTCTTGGGCGCCTCGCGCTTGGGGCGTAGGTTGCACTGCAGGATCGCTTTGCGGATCCGCACCGTATCCGGCGTGACCTCGACGAGCTCGTCCTGGTCGATCCAATCGAGGGCGTTCTCGATCGTGAGTTCTTTGTGCGGCGTCAGGACGACGTTCTCGTCTTTACCGGCGGCTCGAATGTTGGTGAGCTTCTTTTCGCGGGTGCAGTTCACGTCGAGGTCGCTTGGGCGGTTGTGCTCGCCCACGACCATGCCCTCGTACACCTTCGTCGCCGTGCCCGCGAAGAGCTTACCTCGTGGTTGCAGGTTGAACAGCGCGTAGGGCGTGGTCGCGCCTTTGCGGTCTGAGACAATCGCTCCGTTTTTCCGGCGAAGCAAAGGGCCCGCGTACGGGTCCCAACCCTCGAACATCGTATTGAGGAGGCCCTGTCCCCGCGTCTCGGTCATGAACAAGGAACGAAACCCGATGAGGCCTCGGGACGGCACGCGGTATTCGACACGGGAACGGTTCGTGCCGATGGGGCTCATCTTGCCCATCACCCCGCGTCGCTCACCTAGGAGCTGGGTCACCGTGCCGACGTGGTGTTGAGGCACGTCGACAACAACCGTTTCGACCGGCTCGCACTTCTGCCCATCGATCTCGCGCACGACGACCTCCGGCATGCCGAGCGCAAACTCGTAGCCTTCCCGCCGCATCGTTTCTGCCAGAATCGTCAACATCAGCTCGCCACGGCCGTACACCATGAACGAATCGGGCTCGTCCCCTTCTCCGACGCGCATGGCGATGTTGCGTTGCCCCTCCTTGAGGAGCCGCTCGCGCACCTGCCGGGAGGTCACGTAGTCGCCCACGAGCCCCGCGAAAGGCGAGGTATTGACCATGAAGCGGACCTTGATGGTCGGCTGCTCGACTCTGATTCGCTCGAGCGCGTTCTGGTGTTCCGGCGGCGTGATCGTGTCGCCGATATGCACCTCTTCGATGCCCGAGATCGCCACGATGTCGCCGGCCGACGCCTCGGTGATGCGCACGCGTTCGAGGCTTTCGAAGCCCCACAAGGCCCCGACCTTTCGTTCCACCACGGCTTCTTTGCCGATGATCGCGACCATTTCCGGCGGCCGGATTGTGCCGTTTCGGATGCGCCCGATCGCGATGCGGCCGACGTACTCGTCGTGAATCGTGTTGTGCACCAGAAGCTGCAAGGGGAGGGCAGGGTCGCCCTCGGGCGCGGGGAGGCGCTCGATCAAGGTTTCGAAGAGCGGCGTCAGGTCGCTCGACTCGTCTGCGAGCTCGCGCTTCGCGATGCCGTCCTTGCCGATTGCGTAGATGTGGGCGAAGTCGGCCTGTTCATCGGTGGCGCCGAGGTCGCAGAACAGGTCGAACACTTCGTTGAGTGCTTCGTCGGGACGCGCGTCGCTTCGGTCGATCTTGTTGACGACCGTGACGACAGGCAGGTTGAGCTCGATGCACTTCGACAGCACGAACCGTGTTTGGGGGAGAGCGCCTTCGGCCGCGTCGACCAGGAGCAGTGCGCCGTCGGCCATTCGCAGCGTTCGCTCGACCTCGCCACCGAAGTCGGCGTGCCCCGGCGTGTCGATGAGGTTGATCTTGTAGTCTCTCCACCGAATTGACGCGTGCTTTGCGAAAATCGTGATGCCGCGCTCACGCTCGAGGTCGTTGGAATCGAGCACGCGCTCACGCACCGCCTCGTTCGCCCGAAAGACGCCCGTCTGATGCAACATCGCGTCCACCAGCGTCGTTTTGCCGTGGTCAACGTGGGCGATGATCGCCACATTTCGAATCATGTTCTGCACGTATTGAACCCCCACGCTTTCGCGTGACGGCGCGTCTTGGCAGATTCGGGCCAGGCCCGCCAGCCCCCGGTTTGGGGGGCGGCCTCCAGGACGCTAAGGTGAGGGTAGGGGCATGGGGAATGTCACGATTCAACTCGTGTTGGTGCGCTGTCTGGTTGGCGATCGCCCTTATTGGG
The DNA here is from genome assembly GCA_030622585.1 of Myxococcales bacterium. GTDB lineage: Bacteria > Myxococcota_A > Polyangia > Polyangiales > Houyiibacteriaceae > SG8-38. The sequence continues at coordinate 1,121 of JAUXFZ010000354.1, read as the reverse complement.
TGCGGCGAGTCGCCGTTCGTTGATCCACGAACCAACCCAAACGACGGGCCGCCGACCGGCAATGGCGACGGCACCTGCAACGTTCCTGCCGACGCTCGAGAGGAAGGCGTCTCCAATCCCGATACGGTGATCGGCAGCGGAACGCCGGAGAGCTGTACGTCGGACGCGTTCGTCGACGCGGTCGCTCGGGGCGGTGTGATCACGTTCGACTGCGGGCGGGATCCTGTCGTCATCACGCTCGATCGAACTGCGAAGGTCTTCAACGACCAGAAGCCCGACATCGTGATCGATGGCGGAGGCAAAGTGACGTTGAGCGGCGGCGGGCGCGTGCGCATTCTGTATCAGAACACGTGTGACCCGGATCAAGTCTGGACGACGTCGCATTGCCAGGACCAGGACCACCCGCGGTTGACCGTGCAGAACCTGACTTTCGTCGACGGCAACGCCAAGTCCGAGGAAGACGGCGGCGGCGCGATCTTCGTCAGGGGCGGGCGCTTCAAAGCGATCAACTCGCGGTTCTTTAACAACGTGTGCCATGACGTCGGTCCTGACGTCGGCGGCGGAGCGATTCGCGTGTTCGGCCAGCACGAAGACCGCCCGGTCTACATCGTGAACAGCACGTTCGGCGGAGAAAAACTCGGCAACGTGTGCTCCAATGGCGGTGCGCTGAGTTCGATTGGCGTGTCGTACACGGTCATCAACAGCACACTCACCCACAACGAAGCGATTGGTAACGGAGCCAACCCGCAGCGCTCAGGAACGCCAGGCGGCGGCAGCGGCGGCGCCATCTACAACGATGGCAATACGTTCACGCTCACCGTTTGTGGCACACACATCGCCAACAACACCGCCAACGAGGGCGGCGGCGCGATCTTCTTCGTGAGCAATGACCGCAGCGGCATCCTGATCATCGAAGACTCCGTTCTGGAGAACAACCCAAGCGCCGGCTTCGAAACCCAAGGCTACCCAGGCATCTTCGTCCTAGCCAAAGGTGACCCCAAGGTAACCAACTCCGTCATCCAATAACTAGCCCTAGGCGATAGTGTGGGGGTGGGGTGGGACAACTTCTTAGACGCGGACGGCTATGTGTCGCTCGTATTGGGGGTCTTGGGTGTTGGGGG
>JAUXFZ010000019.1 GCA_030622585.1 Myxococcales bacterium | reverse complement strand
GGTGCGCATCGTTTGGCCCGCGATGTACACGGGATTGGAGATACCCTTCTTCTTCGCAAAATCATCGGAGCACACGATCGCGGCGGCGGCACCACAGGTCGGAGGGCAGCACTGGTAGCGCGTGAGCGGATCGAACACTTCGGGTGAAGCGAGGATCTCTTCGACCGAGAGCGGGTCGCGGAAGAGCGCGTACGGGTTCTTTGCCGCGTGCTGGCGGGCTTTCGCGTTCACCTTCGCAAAGGTTTCGCGCTTCGCGCCGTACTTCCAACGATACTCGCGACCGGCACCGCCGAACATCTGGGCGGCGGGCGGCGCGGAGGTGAACCCTTGCGCGTCGTTCATCACGTTGACGTGCAGCCCAAGGGGGTTCGGTCTGTCGTTCCAGGCGCTGCCAAGCGCCCCTTTTTGCATCTGCTCGAAACCCACCGCAAGTGCGCACTCGACGATGCCACCCTCGACCATCTGCTTGGCCAACATCAGGGCGCTCGAGCCAGTAGAGCAGTTGTTGTTGACATTGTAGACCGGAATCCCGGTGAGGCCCACGTCGTACACTGCGCGCTGGCCACACGTGCTGTCTCCGAAGACATAGCCGGCGACCGCTTGCTCGACGTCACCGTACTCGACGCCTCCATCAGCAAGCGCAGCCTTGATCGCCTTGGCGGCCATCACGTTGTAGTCCTCGCTCTGGCCCGGCTTGGCAAACTTCACCATGCCGACTCCGATTACGTTTACTTTGCGTCCCATCAATGCTCCTTGGCGTTCCTTCGCGCGAGTTTAGATCAGGCCCTTGAGGAAGTTCAATCGGTGCGCGGGCTGCATGTCACCGTCGATGCGAAGCTTGCCCCGTTGAAAGAGCGATTGCGTGGTCGTCTCGCCACTGCTGAGCTCTGCGAGATCCGCGTCGTCGAGCATGATCGTCGTCGTCGCGCCATCGGTCTCGCCCATCTTGAGGGCAGGCGGTTGGCTCTTGAGATCGACGACCCATTTGGAGTCGGGGTCTCGCACGTAGAACTGCAGCACCGCGCCGACTTCATCCGCGAGACCCGGCTGCTCTTCGAGGCGGGTTGCGAGCGCCTCGAACAGCTTCGGGGCCAGTGGCTCGCGTGACTGGGGTGCGGCCACCGACTCGGCAGGCGCGGCTCCACTTGCACGAGCGGCTGCTTTTTCGAGTACCAACTCAAATGGCATCTCACCGAGCGCTTCGATCTTGTTCACGCTCATCATGTCGCCGGCGATCTTGAGCTTCCCAGTCGAGAACAGTTTCATCGGATCCGCCTCGCCCTTCTGCAACGCTACGTAGCTCTCCTCGGCGAGCTGAAGCGTGGCGTCCGGCTTGGCGGTTTCCCCGGCGCCCGCGCTGCCAGTCTTCATGTCGATCGTCCAGAGACTGTCCGGATCACTCAACTTGAGCTGGAACACGGTCTGCGCCTTTTCGGCAATGGCCGGGTTATCCCCTAGATACTGATCGATCGCAGCAATGATGTCGGCTGACGTGACTTCGACCGCCGCGTCCGCAGCATCGCCCTCAACAGCATCAGATGCGGCTGCTGGTTTCTTCTCTTTTGGTTTCGGGAGCTCTTCGAAGAGCTCGATGGCGGCGTTGGAGATCACGAGCGAGTCGCGCTCCTTGACCTTGCACTGAAACACGATGCGCTGGTCCGAGTCCTTCCACATCTCGGTGATGAGGGTGTCGCCCGGATAAACGTTGTCGGCGAAGCGTACCTTGATGCTCTTGAAGAAGTCCGGATTGCCCTCAGGCGCAAAGCTCTCCAGCACCCGACGCCCGGCGTAACCGAACGTGCAAAGCCCATGGAGGATCGGCCGCTCAAAACCGAACGCCTTGGCCATGCCCGGATCTGCGTGCAGCGGGTTCCAGTCGCCACTCAATCGGTAGAGCAGGGCCTGGTTCTCGGGGATCGCGTCTTCGACGACGACGTCGGGCTCGCGTGACGGGGGTACGTTGACGGCCGCACTCGGGCCGCGCGCGCCGCCCCAACCGCCGGCGCCACGAATAAAGGCTGTCATCTCGCTCTTGATGAACAGGTCGCCGTCCTCGTCGTACGAGTCGAAGGCCGTCACGATGAGAGCGCCCTTGCCTTTGTCCCAGATGTCTTTGACCACGCCCTTGGTGGTGAGCGTCGCTTTGAGTGGAAGCGGCCGCACGAGCTCGATGTACTGCTCCCCGTGAAGAAGGCGGTCGAGGCCGTAGTGCAGACCGGGAGCCGTGATGCCTTCCTTCGCGAATCCTAGAATGGCATTGGTGCCCGGGATGACGGCGAAGGTTGGAAGGGCCTTCATGCCACCCCCATGCCCCTCGTACACGAGCCGAAGCCCCTCTTCATCGTTGGGATCCGTCGCCGCCCCGACACCGAGCGCGTAGAGGGCCAGATCCCCTTCGTCATAGCTCGAGGTGCGGTCTGGGTACTTGGACCCGAGCGCTTCGTCGACGTCGATGAACTCATTGCCGCCCTTGCTGGGACCCGCTTCGACGTTTTGAATGATGGGGCCGAGGGATTCCATCACGCTACTGATGTGATCGGCTTCGGCGAAGTCGTTGATCTGCTTCCAACTCGACTGGATGTCGTCCGGCGACACATCGCGCCCGAGCCGGAACAGCTTGCCTTTGGTTCTCTCCCATCGCAGGCCTGAGTAGAACCCTCCACCAACCTCGTAGACGCCGCCGGTCGTTTCGTTCTCCTCGCTGCAGAGATAGGCGACGATCGGAGAGACATACTCGGGCTTGAGTGAATCGAACACCGCCGGCGGAAGCAACCCCTCGGTCAGGCGGGACGCTGCAAATGGCGCGATGGTATTGACGAGCACGTTCTTGCGCTGGCCCTCGAGCGACAGCGTGTTCGCAAACCCAACGAGACTGAGCTTCGCCGACCCGTAGTTGGTCTGCCCGAAGTTTCCGTAGATGCCGGCCGACGATGTCGTGAAGAGGACGCGGCCGTAGCCCTGCTCGGTCATGATCGGCCAAGCTGCCTTGGTGACTTTGTACGCTCCGTAGTTGTGAACGCGGAAGATGATGTCCCAGTCGGCATCGGTCATGTTCTTGAACGACTTGTCGCGGAGGATCCCGGCGTTGTTGATCACGATGTCGACGCGACCCCAGGTGTCCATCGCCGTCTGCACGATCGCATCGCCATCTTCGACCGAGTCGTAGTTCGCGACGGCCTCTCCGCCGGCTTGCTTGATCTCCTCGACGACCAGATCGGCCGTTTCGGAGGACTTGCCTTCACCCGACGTGGAGCCGCCGAGGTCGTTGACGACGACCTTCGCCCCACGTGACGCCAACAAGAGCGCGTGGACACGGCCGAGCCCCTGCCCGGCCCCGGTAACAATTGCGACGCGCCCATCGAACCTGACTTCTTTGCTCATAATTCCTCGGCTTCAAAAACAATCAGAGCTGACTGTTTATGCCGATTCGAGCAGATGTCAAGGCGTCGATGACGCCATGCGCTCAAGACGCATCGACGAGCCGCGCGCCTTCCGACTGAAGATGCCCAGCATGTAGACGCGGATCAAGAACCACCAGAAGCTCTGCTCGTTGAGCCGCGGGTCGAGCTTGTCCGCGATCTTTGCATGCGCTGCTGGGGCATCGCTCCAATGCATCCCTGGATTGTCGTGGTGGACGGTGTGCAGGCCGTTGTTGAGCAACAGCAAGTTCATCAACGGGCCGACGATGTTCCGGGAGTGATTGACGGGCGACTCCTCATCCGCCTGTACGTGCTGGACGTAGTTGAAGATCAACACGACGTACAGCGAGACTTGCTGCGGAACAAAGATGTACAGCAGCGCCTTCTGCCAATCGACCACAAACGCAGTCACGAGGAAACCCACCAGCAGAACGTACTGCGAAATATAGAACCAGAACCGCCTTCGATTGGTGCTGTACTGCTTCTTGAGGAAGTCGCGAATCGGCTTCTGCTGATGAAGCCCGCTCACGGTCGGGTAGGTGAGGAGCGTGAAAAGGTTGGTCTTCTCCGTGTAGCGGTACGTCCTCGTATAGTCACCCTCCCGGTTGTTGAACTTGTGGTGGTTCTGGTTGTGGGTCGGAATCCAGACGAAGGCAGGAAATCCGTAGAACAGCGTCAGCCAGTAGTCGGTGAGCGCGTTCAGCTTCTTCGATTTCCACAGGGTCAGGTGATTGTGATTGTGAGCGATCACCGAAACGGAGACCGCCATGAACAGGCACGCGACGAACAGCACGGGGCTAAACGAGTCGCGGCTCCATTGAACGACGAGCAGAGCGGTCGTGACGGCCATGTAGATCAACGTGCGGATGTCGGCAGCGTACCTAAGCATCGAGGCTCCCCTGGCGGGCTAGAACGGGTCATCAGCACGCCGCGGCTCTCTTGCATGTTTCTGAGGGGCCACGCCAGTAGACACTGGCACGGGTCCTTTCGCTGCAGTAGCGTCGCTACGACGAGCATGACGCGGCGACGCACACGACCGGACATGTCGGGGAAACCCGGCTACGTCACGCCCGAGGGCTACCGCCGCTTCGAGGAGGAGGCCGATCGACTGTGGAACGTCGACCGCCCCGCGATGGCCAAAGCCGTGCAAGTTGCGGCGGCCGAAGGCGACCGCTCGGAGAACGCGGAGTACCAGTACAGCAAGCAGCGGCTTGCTGCCATCGATCGGCGACTTCGTTTCTTGGGGCGACGGTTGAAGGTTCTCACCATCGTCGATGAGACGCCCCCCGACAACGGGCGGGTGTACTTCGGGAGCTGGGTCACCATCGAAGACGAGGATGGCAACACGCAAACCTATCGCGTCGTTGGGCCGGACGAGATCGACGCGGCGAAGAAATGGATCAGTATGGACTCGCCGGTTGGAAAATCGCTCCTATCTCGAGAAGTCGGGGACGAGATCACGGTGCGGCGCCCCAAGGGCGAAGTGACAAGCGAGATCATCGAGGTTCGCAACACAGCAAAAGAGAACTAGCCCGTCGCGCGCGATGCAGCTGACCTACGGTGCCGCGGGCAGCTCTGGGTCGGAAGAGAACCGAACGTAGCCACGATACGTTCCGATGAAAATACTGTTGTTGGGACCGAATGAGAAGGTTCCCCAAATGTTATTGAACACCTTCCTGCCGTAGTCCTTCTTGCCAAGCGTGATCCGCTTCACGAGCCCGGACACGTTGTCGTCGAAGTCTTTCCCTTCGAAGAAGCCCTTGATGCTGAACACGGGCCAGCCCGAGCGGAAATCGACTGCGGTCAGTTGCCAGTCGTGGTGACCCTCGGCCTCGAGGTCGCGGTGATAGACGTACAAGAGCCCGTTGCTCGTCGACAACTTGGGTGTCGCGGTCTTACCGTCGAAGTGACCCATGGCCGGCCAGCCCTCGACCTGCACGAACCCTCCAGATTGTTCGTCGTAGTCGAACCGCATAATTCCGCCGGCTGTCGGATTCTCGCTGAACGGGTCGGTGTATCCGTAAGTGTTGCCGACCACGAGAGAGTTGCCGTAAGACACCACCGAGTTTTCGACAGCGGCACTTCCAGGTTCGAACAGTGGCAAGCGGCTCACGAGCTTGCCGTTGTCCTGCCGAAACACGAGCAGGTTGACCTGTTCGGGCGCGTTGTCGACGATCGCCACGAACTGGTCTCCAATGAGCGTCGGTGTCGTGCCGCTTCCATCGTTGAGGTGGCCCGGTTTGATCTTTCGATCGTTGTCGTAGATCAGATCTCCTTCGGCGTAGGTGGGCTCCCAGGCCGGGTCGAGCTCGATGCGTTTCGTCTCCTCGTTGAATCGCAATTTGTACAAAGCCAAGCTGGTGACGATGTAGACACCGTCAGGCCCGACGGAGAACGAGTTCTGGATCTGCTCGAACGCGTGCCCCTCGAGGTTGACCCGCCGCCGGCCCTCCGTGCGTAGCGCCGCGAGATCTTCCGCGTCTCCTGTTTCCTTCGCTTCCTCAACCCGTTGCAGGAGATCTTCGACCCCTTTCGGCACTTCGCCGAGGTACTGTACGAGTTTCTGTCGCAACGCGAAGTAGGCGACCGCAGTCGTGTACACGCGGGGGCAGGTGCCCGAGTAGTCCACGTCGACGACGCCCACGACCCCGAACTTGGAGGTGAACCAGACCTTTCCCGCGGCATCGGGCATGAGCGCGGTCAACACGTTGTCGCTCCGGTCCATCGTGTCGCTGACCCAAGTGCCCTGGGCAACGTCTTGCGCGAGGTCGAGCAGAATCATCTCGTCGCGCACGATCCTCCGATCGCGGATCGGGATTCCGATCAGTGTGTCGTCTGCGCCGGGCACGTACACGTTGCCCCGTGAGTCCAAGTAGGAGTACGCACCGCCCGAGGTGTCTCGGAAGATCTCCAGTCGCGCCCGCTTGCTCACCAGCTCCATCGCTGAGCTACCGCGCCCTGGTATGGCCACGTGGTCCAGCACGCGGGCCTGACCGGAGATATCGACGACGAGCAGCGTTGCCGCGTCTCGCCCAAACGAGATGGTCACGACCGTGTGCTCATCGAGGAACGTGTAGAAGGGCGACATCCCGGAAAGCCGTGTTCCCTTCTCGAGGACGTGGAAGTACTCGACGCGCGGATTAGCGGGGATGGGACCCGGCTCGACGCTCACATCGGTCGCTGCACTGTTCTCGTGCATCGTGGCCGCGTAGCGCGTCGACAGCTTCGGGTGCTGCCAAATGTCCGGGGCGTCCAGCGAATCCGGAAGCGTCTGGCCGTGACGTGATGTCCACTCTGGGTACCACTTCGTTTCGACTTTCGCCTGCTGACTGACGTACTGGAACTCGTCGTCGTTGGTCGTGTAGACGTAGCAGCCCTTGTCCGCGCCGCCGATCTCGGGCCCTCTCCCTGTTCTGTTCTTGGTGCACGCCGAAGCACACAGGGCGGCTACGCACAATGTGATCAACGTGATCGAAGTTTTCCAGCAGCGCATCGGGGCCAGAGACTACCTCAACCGTTTGCTATCCACCAAGGCTCGTTAGATGTCATAGCCGCGCTCCGTATGCTGCGTGAGGTCGAGCCCCGTTTCTTCGTCGTCTGCTTGAACTCGAAGGCCCACGATGCTCGCCACCTTGAGCGAGATGTAGGTGCCGACAAGAGTCCACGCGATCGTGATGACAGCGGCAATGCTCTGTGTCTTCAACTGGGCGCCGATGTCGAGGCCCTCTTGATTGCCTCCGAACGTCGTCGACGCGAATACGGCGACGAGTAGCACCCCGACCAAGCCGCCCACGCCATGTACGCCGAGTACGTCGAGCGCATCGTCGTAGCCGAGCTTGATCTTGAGTTGCGTGGCCGCCCACCAACAGACGACCCCCGACGTGAGGCCAATCACGAAGGCACCCTCCGGCCCTATGAACCCCGATGCCGGCGTAACCGCCGCAAGACCGGCGATCGCGCCTGTGGCAAATCCAAGCGCACTCGGCTTCCCGAGCTTGACCCACTCGATCGCTATCCATGTCAATGCAGCCACGGACGCGGAGATCTGCGTCACGAGGATCGCCATTGCGGCGTCTCCGTTTGCCGCCAAGGCGCTTCCGCCGTTGAACCCAAACCATCCGACCCACAGCATGCCGGTCCCGGTGAGACACATCGTCATGTTGTGCGGCGTCATGGGAGAGTGGGGGTACCCCTTGCGCGCGCCAACCATGACCGCGGCGACGAGCGCTGCTGTCCCCGCCGTCAGGTGAACTACGATTCCACCGGCAAAATCGAATGCGCCCATGTCCGCAAAGAACCCGCCCGCGCCGCCCCAGGTCATGTGGCAGATCGGAAGATAGACCAGCACCACCCACACCGCCGAGAACAGCATCATCGCCGAGAACTTCATCCGCTCCGCGAACGCGCCGACGATCAGGGCCGGCGTAATGATCGCAAAAGTGAGCTGGAACATGAAGAACAGGACTTCAGGGATCGAACCCCAGAGTGCATCGGGAGCGACACCATGAAGGAACGCCTTGTTCAGGGTGCCGATGAACGAGTTGATGTTGATCGTCCCTTCAACCATCCCGCCCGTGTCGAACGCGAGACTGTAGCCGCCGACTAGCCAGATCACAGTGACTAGAGCCGTCAGTACGAAGCAGTGCATCAGCACGGAGAGCACGTTCTTCGTTCGAACGAGCCCTCCGTAAAAGAGCGCGAGACCCGGAATCGTCATGAACAAGACCAGAGCCGTAGAGGTCAGGACCCACGCCGTGTCGCCACTATCCAAGCCCTCTTGCGCCCGGACCGTCGTGGGGAGACTCAACACGCTGGCCCCCACTGCGGTGCCAAGCCCTAGGATTCGCCATGCTCTTGTCATCCATCCTCCGACCATTTCGCGGGAGGGTAATGACTCGAGGTGCAAACGACAACAGTGCGATTGGTTATTCGTGAGCGCACACGGGTCCCGACGGTGGGAAGGGTTCTCGTGTCGTCACTCCTGCGATAGGGTGCGCCATGCGGTCTCCGGTCGGCTGGATTTGGCGAGGCGCGTTGGCCGTCTTGGCTTTCGGGTTGGCGCTCTATGCGTTTCAGGGCGGCGTCGTCGTCTCGGATAGGCCGGAGGTGGTGGGTGCGGGGATCCTGACGCACGTGTACTACTCGCTCGGCCTGTTCGTGCTCGGTGGACTCGATCTCGGGGTCCCGATCGACGGTCCGGACGGCGCACGGGCCGCGCTCTGGTTCGCATATTTCCTGGCCCCGTTGGTAACGACGGGAGTGCTGGTAGAAAGCGCGTTGCGACTTCTGACGCCCGCGTGGATTCAACGGCAGCGCCTCCGCAACCACATCGTCGTCGTAGGAGTGGGCCAGCTCGCGGAGCTATTTCTCGAGACCCTGCATGCCGGGACGAAGAGCCCACGCGTGCTCCTGGTCGACACGCGGCAGAGTCAGCGGCTGCTTGCGAAGGCACGGGATCAATATGGCGCACCCTATGTCTGCGCCGACATCCGCAACAGCTCCACCCTGGGTCTGCTCTCCTTGAACCACGCGAAAGGCGTCGCACTACTGACCGGGGACGATCTCATCAATCTCGAGGCGGCGTGGGCAGTGCTCGAAGCCGAGCCTTCGATGTCAGTCGTGGCGCACATCGATGACATCCGGATGAAGCGAGAGATGGATCGCCTGATGGGCGATAGTGAAGGTCAACGCATCCGCGCCTTCAACATGCATCACATGGCTGCGGAACGACTGTACGACCAACACCTCGCTCCGCGCTTCGAGGAAACTTCGGCGCGGGACGCGGTCGTGCTGGTCGGATTTGGGCGCTTCGGTCAAACGATGCTGGAGCACCTGCGGCGCGAGGCGAGCGACGAGCTCGAACGAGTCGTGATCGTCGACCCGACTGCCAAGAACGCCGTTGCTGCCTTCAACATGCAGACCCACCAATCGTCCTTTCCTGTGGACGTCATCGATGGCGATGCCGAAGATCCCATGGTCTGGGACCAACTCGATGCACTTCACAAAGACGTGGCCCACCCACCGGTTTTCATCTTTGGAACCAACAGCGATTCACTGAACCTCCGCCTTGCGATGTTGCTTCGGAAGCGCTCGCGGAGCCTCGAAATCTTCGTTCGGTGCTTCCACGAGTCCCGCTTCTCGGCCCAGCTCGCCAAGGAGTACCGGTTCCACGTGATGGCGCTCGAACAAATGATGCACGAGGCGCTCGAAGAGCTGCAAAAGGAGTGGTTCGACTAGCCCTTGCGTCGGGGCCCCTTTGGGGGCGAAGGTCGCACCATGGCGCGTACTCCGGTGATCTCATGAAGAAACAGAAGTGGCTATCGATGAGAAAGAAAACGGAGTCGGAGGTTCCCCTCAAGCCGCCGATTCCGTTTCTGGAAAACTACTCGAACGGTGAGTTCTTCCATGAGCAGACGCCGCGGGACCGTCTGATCAACAAGTTGATCCTCGAGAAGGCGGACGAGAAGGCCCGCAAGCTCGGGGTCGACCGGCGCCAGTTCCTGGCGAGCGCAGCCGGGATGGTTACGTCTTTGAGCGTGATCAACGCGGTGAGTGGGTGCGGCAGCGATGGCGGCGCCACTGGCGGCAGCGGCGGCTTCAACACGCCCGACGCCGGCACGATGGATTGCGACCAGGCGACCGAGCTCGTGTCCGGAGGTGACCACTTCATCTTCGACATGCAGACGCACCACGTGGACCCGTCCGGGGAATACATCGAACGCAACCCCGCCATCGCACTCGGCTTACCTCTCATTTTTCCTGGCGGCACTTGCAGCGAAGGCATGCAGACCAACGACTGCCTGGACTACGACAACTACATCGACCTGATCTTCCTCGAGAGCGAAACCACGATGGCGGTCCTCTCGGGTTTCCCTGCCTCGCACTGCGAAACCACCGACGGGGCCTGCGGCATGATCATCGAAAACGACGTGATGGCCAAGGAGCGGGAGCAGATCAACCAAGCAGCCCAGAGCCAGCGCATGATCAACCACTGCAACGTGGCGCCAAACGATGGCCTCGCGTTCCAGCTCGACCACATGCAGTACATTCAGGAGAACTTCGGCGTCGTCGGTGGCTGGAAGGTCTACCCAGCCTGGGTCCCGCCCAGCGGTTCCTCAGGGTATTTCTTAGACGATCCCGCCATTGGTATCCCCATGATCGAAAAAGGCATCGACCTCGGCATGCCGACCTTCTGCGTCCACAAGGGCCCGGACCTACCGGGTTTCGTGGAGGAGTTCAACGACTCCCGCGACATGGGCGTCGTCGCCAAGATGTTCCCCCAAGCCAACTTCGTGATCTATCACTCGGGCCTCGGCTTCGGTTCGGGCGGCACCGGCGTTCCCTACGACCCGGACGTCAATGCAGGGGTGAACAACGCCATCAAGAGCCTCGAGGACAACCAACTCGGGAAGGGCTCGAACCTGTACGCCGAGCTGGGCTCGTTGTGGGCCAGCGTCATGACGGACGCGGTGGCCGCCCAGCACGTCATCGGCAAGTTGCTCAAGCACTTTGGCGAAGACAACGTCTTGTGGGGGAGTGAGTGCATTTGGTTCGCATCGCCGCAACCGCAGATCGAGGCGTTCAAGACGTTCACCATCTCGCAAGAATTTCAGGACCAGTACGGCTACCCGGAGCTGACCGACGAGATTCGCGCCAAGGTCTTCGGCCTGAACGCCGCCAAGCTCTACGGAATCGACCCCGAGGAGAAACGCTGCCAGGTCGACCCGATGTTGTTGGCAACTGCGAAGCGCGAGCTCGACGGAGAGTTTGGCAACCGCCGTTGGGCGTTCCAGAAGCCGCTCGGACCGACGACGCGACGCGAGTTCATCCAGCTCGCTCGCAAGAACCAGTTCGAGGGCAAGCCGGGCTGAGCGATTTCGGCCGCTTAAGCTGCGGTCACTCCAGCCGCAAGACACTGTCAACCCCTGCAGAACGAGGCTCTTTCCGGGGTTTCCAAGGCCTGATAGGCTCGCGCGCCTATGACCATACTCATCACAGCGCTCATCATCTACGTCATCGTCTTCCACATTTGGGCGATGGTGCTCGAAATGTTCTTGTGGACGAAGCCGCTCGGCCGGAAGACTTTCGGGCTGTCGAAAGAGCATGCAGAGATTTCAAAAACCCTCGCCGCGAACCAGGGGCTCTACAACGGCTTCCTCGCAGCTGGCCTGGTGTTGAGCTTTTTCGTGGCGAACCCCGATACGGCGTTCACGTTGCAGGTGTTCTTCCTCGCCTGCGTGTCACTGGCAGGGCTCTACGGCGCGGTTACCGCGAACACGTCGATCCTGTTCATGCAGGGATTGCCCGCGATGATTGCCCTGGCGCTCGTTCTTTTCGCCTAGCTACTTCTCGGTTCCCGGGATGCCGGTGCCTACGCGCCAGAGTTGAGTCTCGAAAAGGCTGGTGACGTAGAGCGAGCAGGGATCGAAATCGCCCTGGCCGAAAGCCAAGCTCGCGGCACTGGCCACGCCTTCAGCGATAATGGTGACGTTGCCCGCCGGGTCGACCTTGGCAACTTGGGCGACGAGGTTGAGGGCCACGTAGACATTGCCCTCGCTATCGATCGCCACGCCGTCCGGCGTCGTCGCGTTCTCGAAGGTGATCCACTTCTCGGGCGTCCCGGCTTGCCCGTCCTCGGACACCGGCACGCGCCAGAGGCCCGGCTGTTCAAAGGTCGTCGCGACGTACAGCGTCCGCTCATCTAAAGAGAACACCATCCCATTGGGGGTGGGTACGCCCGTGACCCAGGTAGACACGTCGCCGTCCCACGTCACTTCATCGATCGTGTCCTCGCCGATGCTGTCGTCCGAGACCAACATCGTGTCCCATGGAGTGGTGACGACGAAGTTCGGTGCGCCCAGACCGGTAGCGATGGGGTCCACGTCGCCCGTCGCGGGATCGATCAGCAGAAGCTCGCCCGTGGCGATGGCGGCCGCGATGATTCCACTCGGATCGCTCTCTAGGCCAAGAATGGATTCGGACTCGGCCGCTGGCGCGAAGGTACCCTCCGTCGTGACGGAGAGCAGCTGGTCATCCGCCTCGCTGTCGAGGGCGGAAACGAACAGGTTGCCATCGGCGTCGAAGGTGATGCCCTCGGTTCGCATGGGGGTCGGCCCACCGAACGGCTGCACTTCGCCCACGGCGATGTCGGTCGCGCATGCGCGAGTAGAGCCTCCAGTTCCGGCAGTGCCCCCAGCGCCACCCGTGCCGCCAGTGCCGCCGCCTTCAGTGGAACTGCAGCCCATGAATATCGCCAGTGCGGCGGAGCCAAGGATCAAGCACTTGTTCATCGGTCACCCTCTCGTTGGTTGGAAGCGCAGCCTATCTGCCCGCGCGCGCCCTGTCACGC
>JAUXFZ010000330.1 GCA_030622585.1 Myxococcales bacterium | reverse complement strand
GCCGCTGCCCCTCACCCTCGAAGCGGCCGTCGAAAAGCTTCGTGGCAGCAAGGCCGCGGGGCAAGCTCTCGGTGAAAAATTCGTCGACCATTTCATTCGCAGCCGCGACTGGGAATGCCGCGAGTACCGCAAGGCCGTGACCGATTGGGAGCTGCGGCGCTACTTCGAGGCTGTATAAGAGGTCCTGATGTTGAAACGCTTCTTATCGGAACGCCCCCTTCGTCTGCCGCACATCAAACCCTATGTGCCTCGGCCGAGCGATCCCTCGATCTTCTGGTTCAACAGCGAACGCGACGACATCGTGTCGGAAGTCGTGAATCGCGTCTGCACGGCGCACGAGTCCGACCGCGGGCGACTCGAGATTGCGCTCAACGACGCCGCCTTTCACGAGATTCGGCGCCTCGAGAAACAGCATGACGAAGAAGCGCGCGACCGGCTCGGCTACTGGCGCTCCATGATTCGACGCATCGGCAAGATGGACGACACCGAGCAGCGACGAGTCCTGCACACCATCGTGACCAACATGACCCGCGACGTCGCCGGCAACTTCGACCCCCGGGTCTACCGGTTTGCGCGCCGGGCGGTGCCTCGAATGATCGGTGGCGTCATGGAACCGCGACACCTCATGGCGCCTGCGCCGGACGCCGTCGGGCGCGTCCTGAAGGTCCAAGGGGACGTCGAACACCTCCGAAAGCTGCAGAGCGAGGGAAGCCTAGTCTTCGTTCCAACTCACTCTTCGAACCTCGACTCGATGGTGCTCTCCCAAGCCCTGGAAATCTCCGGGTTGCCTCCCACCATCTATGGCGCCGGCAAGAACCTCTTCACCAACCCGATCATCAGCTTCTTCATGCACAACCTCGGGGCCTATCGCGTGGACCGGCGGATTCGCGTCAACTTATATAAGGAGATACTGAAGCTGTACTCCCAGGTGATGATCGAGCGGGGCTACCACTCGCTGTTCTTCCCAGGGGGTACACGGAGCCGCTCTGGGATGATCGAGCGGCGTCTCAAGCTCGGCTTGCTCGGCTCTGCGGTCGAAGCGTTCTCGATGAATCGGGTGCGCAGGGTCGACCGGCCGGTGTGGTTCGTGCCGACCACCATCAACTACGCGCTCGTCCTCGAGGCGGAGACCCTCATCAAGGACTGGCTCATGGATGAGGGCGAAGCGCGATACATCATCGAGGACGACGAGTTCTCGCGAATCGATCGCTGGTTCTCCTTCTTTCGCAAAATTGTCGGGATGCATGGCGCCTGCATCATTCGGTTTGGCGATCCCATTGATGCGTTTGGCAACAGTGTCGGCAGCCGCGGCGAATCGCTGACACCCGACGGGCGAGAGATCGACTCGGGGGGCTACATCGAGCGGCGAGGCAAGCCCGTCACCGACCCAGCTAGGGACGGCGCATACACCAGGGAGCTCGGAGAGGTGCTCGCGAAACGCTACGAGCAGGACACCGTCCTGATGAGTACGCAGGTCGTGGCGCACGTACTCTTCCGGCATCTCGTGCAATCGACCCCGGGAATGGACCTCTTCGCGCGGCAACGGCTTCGTGGAGAGATCAGTCTCGACTGCGAGACCCTGGGCCGCGAGCTCGGCGAAGCCCGCGATCGCCTGCGGGAGCTGGAGCGCCAGGGCCGAGTGAGGACCAGCGAAGTCGTGAAGGGAGACACACCCCAGGAGCTTCTCGAACGGGCCCTGAGCATCTGGAACGGCTATCACAGCTCGACTGCCGCGAGACTCGAGGGGAACCGCGTCGTGATCGGCGACCCTTCGCTCCTGCTCTACTACCAAAATCGTCTCGTCCCCTTCGCCGAAGCCATCGCGAGCCCCGAGCAGTTGCAGGCGGCATGCGAGATCGAGAACCTCGGAGTTCATCGATGAGCCTTCGAATCGGAGTCGTCGGCGCCGGAGGGTTTGGCCGTGCCATCGCGCAAGCGTCGGCGCGACATGGGCACGAAGTGGTAGTGTGGAGCCGGAAGGATCGCGAGCTTCCCGATGGCATCCGAATGTCGACTGACATCGCGGACATCGGAGATTCAGAGCTCATCTTCTTGGCGGTGCCGGCGGTCCATGCCGTGGCCGCAACCGAGGAGCTCGGCAAAGTCGTGGATGGACGGCACCTGATCATTCACGTCAGTCGCGGGCTGATCGGCGCGGATCTCAAGACCGTTACACAGGTCATTCGCGAGAGGACCGTGTGTCGCCGAATCGGAGCGCTCGCTGGACCACTCGCGGCCGACGCCTTGGCCGAAGGGCGGCCGAGTGGCGCGATCCTCGGAACTGGCTTCCCGGAGCTGACCGAGATGGCCCGCGATGCGCTAGGCGGAGGGGAGCTCCGCATCTACGACACACCGGACGTGGTTGGCGTCGAGCTCGCGAGCGCCACCGTGGGATTCCTGATGGTCGTGCTGGCGTACGCGCAGGAGATCGGTGCGGAGCCCAGCACGCTTGCGGTGCTCGCCACGCGAGGCATGGTCGAAGTAGCCCGCGTCGGACGGACGCTTGGGGCGAAGGAGTCGACCTTCATGGGCCTTGCGGGCCTCGGTGATCTCATCGCGGCCGTTGCGGGAGATCAACGCCCCGAGTTCCTACTTGGACGCGCTTTGGCGCAGGGCGCCAACCTCAGCAACGCGAGGGGCAAGGTTGGCGCCTACGTCGAAGCCATCGACGTTGCCCGCCACTTGCTGGAGCACGCGCGGCGACTCGGACTGGAGACCCCGATTTCAGCCACGTTCGTTGCCTTGACCGAGGGTCGCATCAGCCCAGACAATGCGATTCAGGCCCTGATGGAGAGGCGCGTAGGACACGAATGACGGATGGGCACGACTTGGTCGCCTGGAGCTTCCCGACGCGCGTGCTGTTCGGCCAGGGTGCCGCGGGGCAGTGCGCGAACGAGGCCCATCGACTCGGAGCAACGCGCGTCCTGCTGGTCTCGGATCGTGGTGTCGAGCAGGCGGGGTTGCTCGATGCGATCGGCGAGGCCCTCGACGCCGCCGGGCTGCCGTACGAGTCTGCGCTCGACATCTCATCCAACCCACTCGAGTCGGAAGTGCTCGGAGCGGCTCGCGTGTTCGACAATTTCAAAGCCAACCTCGTGTTGGGAGTTGGTGGTGGAAGCGTGCTCGACGTGGCCAAGCTGGTTCGCCTGGCGGTCACGCATCCTGGGCCGCTCGCTCAGTACGACGACACGATCGGCGGCAGCGATAAAATCAAAGGGCCGCTCCCGAACATGGTCGCGATCCCGACGACCGCAGGCACAGGCAGCGAAGTCGGCCGCAGTGGCGTAGTGACGATTCAGGCCACCAACCGCAAGACGGGGATCTTCTCGCCGCTTCTACTGCCAGAGGTCGCGATCCTCGACCCGGTGATGACGCAGACCATGCCTCCCAGCATGACGGCTGCGACGGGCATGGACGCCCTCACGCACTGCATCGAGGCCTACGCGTCCCTCGGCGATCACCCCATGGCCGACGCCATCGCCCTTGGCGGGGTTCGCCTCTGTCATCGCTCGCTCAGAGCGGCCACCGGCGACGGCAACGACTTGAGGGCGCGCGAAGACATGCTCAAGGCCGCCATGATGGGGGCGGTAGCATTTCAAAAGGGCCTCGGCGCCTGTCATTCGTTGGCACATCCGCTTTCCGCCGAGCTCGGGATGCACCACGGGCTCGCCAACGCGATTTGTCTGCCTGCTGTGCTCGACTTCAATCGCGTCGCGGTCCCCGACCGCATCGCGGAGGTGGCTCACCAGCTTGGTGTCCGCGGCGACGACGAGAGCACGCTATCCTTCGAATGCGCCGGCGCGGTTCGAGCACTACGTGGATCGATCGGCCTGCCCTCCGGTCTCCGCTCCCAGGGTGTTCAGGAGAGCGACTTGCCGCGGCTGGCGGAGCTCGCGTTCGCCGACCCATGCCACGAACTCAATCCTCGTCGATGCACCGAAGACGATCTCTTGGCCCTCTACAAGGCAAGCTTCGACGATGGCTAGGCGCAAAAAGGGGAAGCTAGAATCGGTCGGCAAGGTGCTGAAAGGCGTCTACCCGGCACCGGACCAACTCGAGGCCGCCAAGGTGTTCGCTTGGTGGGGCCGCTCAGTGCCCCCACGTATCTTGGAGCACGCACGACCGGTCCGGCTCTCGCGCGGAGTCCTCATCGTCCACGTCACCTCCTCGGTCTGGGCCAATGAGCTGCACTACCTAACCAACGAGCTCCTCACGCGGCCCCGCGAGCACGCCCCCAACACCCCCATCAAAAAGATCCGCTTCCAAGTGG
>JAUXFZ010000318.1 GCA_030622585.1 Myxococcales bacterium | reverse complement strand
TCCCGATGTTCGGAGAGGATCCGGTCGAGCTCGGAATGGCCAACATGGAAGACGAGCTTCTTCGCCGCATGCGGGACGACGAGAACTACCCGGCTATGTTTGCGGCAGCGTTTCCCGACAAGATCGAGCCGGTCAACCTCGACAGCATCACCAAGGAGATCGCCGCCTTCCAACGCCAGGTCACGAGCTTCGACTCCAAGGTCGACCATTGGCAACAAGGCGACCGGGCTGCGCTCACCGAGTCGGAGCAACGGGGCATGGCCCTGTTCTTCGGGGGAACCAACGCAGCAGGTGTCGAGGACGCCTTCGAGTGCTTCCACTGCCACGGTGGATTCCTGTTTTCGCAGTCGTCGGACGATGCGGGTCAGGTGTTCGACCAGAAGTTCTTCATGAACAATGGGCTCTACAATCTCGATGAGGACGGGAGCTACCCCGCACTAAACGAGGGCCTGTTCGAGATGACGGGCGAGCTAGCAGACAAGGGCAGGTTCAAGCCACCGAGCCTTCGCAACATCGCCATCACGGCGCCATACATGCACGATGGATCGATCGAAACGCTCGAAGAGGTCCTCGACCACTACGCCCGTGGCGGCCGCTTGATCGAGGAAGGTCCTCATGCCGGAGACGGCAAGGACAACCCGAACAAGAGCGCCCTCTTGAACGGCTTCGTCATGACGGAGCAAGAGAAGCAAGACTTGATCGCATTTCTTCACGCGCTCACCGACGACACGCTCCTCAACAATCCCGCGTACAGCGACCCGTTTGCGGAGTAGCTAGCTGAGCACTCTCGGCTCCCGTTCGAGATGGACCCCAAATCGGTCGTACACGCGCGCACGGATCTCGTCCGCAAATGCCAGCAAATCGCTCGTCGTTCCGCCGCCATGGTGTACGAGCGCTAGTGCGTGTCGCGTCGATACCCCGATGGCGCCTCGACGGGTGCCCTTCGCGATCCCCGACTTTTCGATCAGCCAGCCTGCAGCGAGCTTCACTTGCCCGTTCGCGGCGGGATACGCGGGAACATCGGCCGGCGCGGATACGACGTTGTCACGCACCGCTTGCTCCACGACGCGCTGGGCTTCCGCGTCTGGAACGACAGGATTCAAGAAAAAGGACCCGGCGCTACGATGGTTCGGATCGTGGGGATCGATCACCATGGATTTGCGGCGTCTGAGGTCTAGGACGGTGCGCCGGACGGTCGCCAGCGTCGCATCGGCCCCGAGGGTTCTCTGCAACTCGTCGTAGCGAACGGTGGGGGCGCCGTGCGGGCGCAGGGCAAAGCGAACCCCAACAACGACGAAGCGACCGGGCTCTCGCTTGAAAATGCTCTCGCGATAGCCGAAGCCGCAATCCGCCGGGTCGAGCTCTTCCAAGGCGAGCGTGTCACGGCGCAGGACACGGACCTTCGCAACGACCTCCGCAACCTCTTGTCCATACGCGCCGACGTTCTGTATTGGTGTCGCGCCGGCCGAGCCTGGAATCCCCGTCAGACATTCGAGCCCAGCCCAGTCACGGGACACCGCGCCGTCCACTACGCTCTCCCAGGGCACACCTGCTCCTGCTTCTACCGTGCCGTCCCCGCGAAAATCGAGGCTGGCGATGCCCATGTGGACGACCAAACCATCGTACCCTTCGTCAGGCACGATCAGGTTCGACCCACCTCCCAAAATCGCAGAAGCGATTCCCTCATGCGCGGCCCACCCGAGGGCGTCGGTCAGCGCCCTCTCGTCGTCGACCCGCAGGAAATACTTCGCGGGCCCGCCCAGATCCAGCGTAGTCAGTGGAGCAAGCGGAACGTCGCGCTGAATGCCGAGGGTGGTCATCCGTCGTCGTCTACGGCGCTGGGATACTTTCGAGGCCGCCCATGTAAGGCCGCAACGCCTCTGGCACGACGACACTTCCGTCGGCTTGCTGGTTCTGCTCTAGGATCGCCACGAGCGTGCGGCCGATCGCGAGACCCGAGCCGTTGAGGGTGTGCACGAAGCGGGGCTTACCCTTTTCCACCGGCCGGAAACGCACTTTCATTCGTCGCGCCTGAAAGTCGCCGAACCAGGAGCAGCTCGAAATCTCGCGGAAGGTGTCTTGCGCCGGCAACCAGACCTCGAGATCGTACGACTTCTGCGCGGCGAAACCCATATCACCCGCACAGAGCTGCACGACACGGTGGTGCAATCCGAGCTTCTGCAGGATCGTTTCCGCATGCTGGGTCAGCGCATCGAGTTGTGCGTCGCCGTCGTCGGGATGACAGAATCGAACGAGCTCGACCTTGTCAAACTGATGCACGCGGATCATCCCGCGCGTGTCCTTGCCGTAGCTCCCGGCCTCGCTTCGGAAGCACGCGGTGTACCCGGTGTACGCAATCGGTAGGTCGGCCTCGGAGAGGATCTCGGCGGCGTGAAGGTTGGTGATCGGAACCTCCGCGGTGGGCACGAGGTAGAGATCATGGCCCTGGGCCTCGGCCTGTGCTTCCCATTCCTCGTCTTTCGCCATGCGAAACGCGTCCTTGGCGAACTTGGGCAATTGGCCGGTGCCCTGCATCGCGCTGTCTTTGACGAGCACAGGCGGCCACACCTCTTCGTAACCATGCTCGGTGATGTGCACATCGAGCATGAACTGCATCAGCGCGCGGTTCAGCCGTGCGCCAGCGCCCTTGAGCACCACGAAGCGCGAACCGCTGATCTTTGCGGCGCGTTCGAAGTCGAGGATGTCGAGCCCGGTACCCACCTCGACGTGGTCACGCGGGTCGAAATCGAACGACGGTTTGTCGCCCCAGACGCGTAGCTCGACATTGTCGTGCTCGGTGAGGCCGTCGGGCGTGTCGGGGTGAGGAAGGTTCGGCAGGATCAGCAGGATGGCGTCGAGCTCGGCTTCGACTTCGCCTTGGCGCCCCTCGCCCTGCTTGATCTGATCTCCCAGAGTGCGGAGTTGCTCGCGCTTAGCCTGAAACTCCTCGGACTTCTTGTCGGCAACCTTTGCCATGGCCTGGCTGGCTTCGTTGCGCTCCTGCCGCAAGGCCTCGACACTGGCTATGCCGCTGCGACGCTCCTCGGCCAATGCTCCGAGCCGGTCGAGCAGCTCCGCATCGGCAAAGCCGCGCCGCGTCAGGGCTGCCTTCACCTCCGGCAGGTTTTCGCTCACGTGGCGCAGGTCGAGCATGGGAGCGGGTCTACAACACGAGGGCAGGGAGCACCAGTCGCGCACTTGTTGGCGCGCGGTGCAAAAGATCCTAAATTGGGGCTGTGAGCAACCCAGGCATG
Organism: Myxococcales bacterium; assembly: GCA_030622585.1. GTDB lineage: Bacteria > Myxococcota_A > Polyangia > Polyangiales > Houyiibacteriaceae > SG8-38. The sequence continues at coordinate 1,082 of JAUXFZ010000318.1, read as the reverse complement.
CTCAGCCGGTTGGGAGTCATCGGCGACGTCCACTGCGAGTCCAAGACGCTCGGGCGAGTGATCGATGCGTTAGAGACGATGGGCGTAGACGCGATCGTGTGCGTCGGCGACCTGGTCGACGGCCCCGGAGACGCTGACGCGACCCTCGCCGTGTTGAAGACCCGCGGGGTGCAATGCGTGGCCGGAAACCACGAACGCTGGTTCCTCGCCGGCGAGCGACGCTCACTCGACAACGCAACGCACGAGATCAACGAAGTGTCACGAACCTTCATCGAGTCGCTACCGAGAGCACGACATTACACAACGCCCGGTGGCACCGCGCTGCTCTGCCACGGCGTCGGTGACGACGACGAAGCGTGGCTAAAGCCCGACACTCGAGGTTACGCCCTGCAAGACATCCCCACCCTCCGCGAGCTCATGCTCGACGAGAACATCCAGTTCATGCTCGGCGGCCACACCCACGAACGCATGGTCCGAGTCTTCCCAGGCCTCACCGTCCTCAACGCGGGCACCATCCACCGCAACTTCGAGCAAACGTTCATGGTGGCAGACTTCGGCGCGATGCGCGTCGGATTCTATTCGGCCGCGGAGGCGACCATGGGCGACCTAATCGAAGAACTCGATCTCCCCACCCCACCACCCGTCGAGTAGCCCACACGGGCAAGCACGGGGCGCGGCGAAGCGCGGCGCGGGGACCCTGCGGACGGGGCAACCGGGGCACGGCGGAACGCGATACGCGACTTCAACGGACGGGGCGGCTTGCAAAAGTGGCCGGAAGAACTGGAGGGCGGGGGCCACGCAAGCCGCCCCTCGATACTCGCGCCAAGTGGCAGCGGGTTGGTCGCATGGCCACTTGGCACTCATACGCCGCCGAAGCCACGCATCGCGTTCCGCCGCACCCCTACATACGTCGACGTGGACGCGACGATACCGCACCGTTGTTCTCCGTACGTAAACGTCTACGCCAACGCAAGTCACCGTGAATGTGCGCATACAGTCGCGCGCGCTCACGTCCATGGTCCCGTATGGAGGGGCGCGGCGGAGCGTGATGTGGGGACCCAGCGGCGTAGCGAGTGACAATC
>JAUXFZ010000046.1 GCA_030622585.1 Myxococcales bacterium | reverse complement strand
GGCCCGAGTTCATTCGGAAGGTGGCGAACAGCTTCAGTGAGCCGTCTGCGCTGAGGGCACTCATCGAGCAATACGAGGTCAACACGGTCGTCGTCGACCACACACGTGCGGGTCAAGCGGCTGCCGTCGAGTACCTGTGGCGCTCTGCGGAGTGGTCGCTCGGCCAGGTTCAAGATCGGCAATCGCTCTTCGTACGCAATGGCAGCGCGCCTTCGTTGGAGCAGTTGCGAGTCATCGGCCCCGGGTACCGCGTCGGCGGCTTACTCGACCCCGACGTCTCCGTTAGCGAGATCGACGAAGAAGCGCGGAGGGTGGGTCATCATCAAAACTCGAAGGCGATTCAAGGCTGGATACGAGGGCTCCGGTACCTTCGTCCGCTGGTCCGCGATGGGGAACGCGCCGGGGTTCGCATGTACCGAACCGACGCCGAGCGCGAAGCCGCGCGTCGGGCCTATCGGTCCTTCTCAGACGCCGCGCAAATGTATCCGGGCTTCACGTCGATCGAGCTCTATCGCGCGATGGCAGCGCTGGCAGCATGCGACGAGGCCGAGGCGCGAGAGGCTCTCGGCTGGGCGGCGTACTCCGGCGAAACTCGAGGCACGTCATTGGTCGCCGTCGAGCTGGCGCTGCGCGCGGGCAGCGCGTCCCAGCGCGCCGCAGCCGTGGCTCACGTCTCGCAGTTGTCGGAGCGTCAAGAGACAGAGCACGATCCATGGGTGGCTGCCATCGCGCGCGACTTCGAAACGCGTTGTCCCTGAAGTTTCCGCAGCGTCTCGTCGCTCAAGCTGGCGTGTCGCCGTCGCCGCGCAGCAATATGCGCTGTGGCACCGTGATCTGAATCCCCAGCTCGTTGAATCGCTTGGTGATCCGACGCAGCATCTCTCGTCGCACCGCGAACAGCTGGTCGGGTTGGGTCTTCACCATGAACTTGATGACCAGCCCATAGTCGGTGAATTTGTCCACGCCGAGCATGTCAGGGTCCCCGATGATCGAGCCCTTCCAGTCAGGGTCCTGAGCGAGTTCCTTCGCGACGCCGACTAGGGTCTCGATCACCTTGTCGACATCTTCGGAGTACCCGACTGGAATCTCGAAGACCGGGCGGCCCCAGCCATAGGTTCGGTTCGTGACATGATCGATTTGACCATTGGGAACGAAGTGCACGCGGCCTTCGAGGTCGCGCAAGACGGTGACGCGCATGTTCACCGACTCGACGGTGCCCGTAACGCTACCAATGGTGACCAGGTCCCCGAGCTGGTATTGGTCCTCGAGCAGAATCAAGAAACCCGAGAGATAGTCTTTCATCATGTCCTGCGCGCCAAAGGCGATCGCAACACCGAAGATGGCCGCGCCTCCGAGGACCGTCTTGACGTCGACGCCGGCTTCTTGCAGCACGAGCATCACCCCTAGCGCCACGATGATGATGCGGGACACGCTTTGGAAGCTGAAGGCCAGCGTGTCCGCACGCCCCGTGCCGACACTCCGAGCGCCGCGGCGTCTGCCAACCAACGTCCGCGCGATCCCCCGCGCGGTCAGCTTCACGAAAACGAGCAGGAAGATAGCGGCTGCAATGACCAGCAGCATGCGCGGACCTCGCTCCTTGGCCCAATGCGCGATATTCTGTGGGTGAATCGGGCTCTCGAGCCAGAGGATGCGTTGGCGAGCCTCCTCGGCTTCCTGCTCCTTTTCGTCGACGACCCCCGTGACGGTCAGCTGCTCCTCGTCGAGCCGAACGAGGCGCTCATGGAGCGAGGCGATGTACGTGGTGCGCGCAGCGGCACCTGCGCGCGAATCCTCGATGGCGCTCTTGATCCGCCTGTTCCCACGCTCCAGGCGCTGGATTTTCTCCTGCGGCGCGCCGGTGTCGCGATACTTCTGCAGCCGCGCCTCGAATGCTTTGAGCGCACGCTTGATGTTCTCGAGCTCTTTGGCGTCGGTCTCCGCGAGGCCCTCTTCGAACTCGATCTGCTCCTCGAGGGCACGCTTGCGTTCGACGAACTCAGAAAGCGCGAGCTTCGCGAGTTGGACTTCCCGCTCTTGCTGATCGAGCTCCTTGTGTGCCTCGATCTGCGCGGCGCTCATCGTGGACGAGCTCTCCGTCTCCTTGCTCGGCGGGGGCTGCGCGGCCGGAATGGGCAAGGGCAATGGGACAGGGAGGGCCTGCTGTCCCGCTTCCGCCGGCTCGGCCTTGGCCGCGGGCGACTCGGGCAGCTCGATTTCGATCTCTCCAGTCAGCTCGCCCAGCGCGCGCTCCTCTTGCGCTAGCTTGTCCTCCAAGGCCTCGATTTGCTCTCGGACGGCCCTCTCGGCGCTGAGTGCGAGGTCGGTCTGCGTATCGAAGAGGCCGTAGTCCTGATCGAGCTCCTCGAGCTCGGTGCGAAGCGCGGCGACCTCTTTCGAGTCGGACCCTGGGTCTGCATCGAGGGCTGCGAGCTTCTCCTTCTTGTCGTTGCGCTCGGTGGCGATGTCGCCCATTTCCAACGCAAGTCCCTCGTACCACTCGGTCCGGGATCGGAGCTCGCTTCGAAGCCAGCGCAGATGCTCGTTGTCGAGCTTGATGACTCGGCGGATGCGCACGATGCGCTTGGCGTCGGAGGCAGCCTCGATGGGCGCCGCTTGGCTGCCGGCGTCCGCCTGTTGTCCGGTCCCAGCGTCGGTCCCGGCATCACTTCCGGCGCCGGTCCCGACATCGCTTCCGCCGGTAGGATCGTCTTGGGCGAGGGCGAAGCGCGCCGGCGTGAGCGCGCAAAACAGCAGCGCCAGCAGCCAAATTCCGAACAACTTTACCTTCATCTCAGCTTGCATCATACATCAGGTTGCAGTCGTTCAAGCGCTTGTTGGGGAGACATCGTGAGCTGCCAGGGCGCCAGGACGCTGGGCTCGTTGACCGCCGCACGCCATTCGGAGAGGAAACGTTCACGCGTCCACATCGTAGCGCCAAATCGGGCGAGATGCTCGGTATGCACCTGGCAGTCGACCACTCGGAAACCCCACATCGCCAAGTGCCCGAGCAGGGTCGTGAACGCGACCTTCGACGCGTCTGGCTCCGAAGCGAACATCGACTCGCCGGCGAAGGTGCCCCCGAGCGCCACGCCGTAGAGGCCGCCCACCAGCTCGTCGTCGCGCCACGCTTCGATGCTGTGCGCGTATCCCAGCTCGTGAAGCCCGAGGTAGCCCTCCTGCAGCTCACGCGTGATCCATGTGCCCTGTTGATGCGGGCGCGGCACGGCGGCGCACGCGTTGATCACGTCGCCGAAGGCCGTGTCGGCAGTGACACGAAGCTGCCCTTTTCGGACGACCTTACGCAGTGAGCGCGAGACGTGAGTCCGTGAGGGCGTCAGTGCGAAACGTGGATCAGGGGAGAACCACAGCAGCGGATAACCGCGCGCCGGCCAGGGGAAGATGCCGTGTCGGTACGCGACCAGGAGTCGTTCCGGGGACACATCCCCGCCGATCGCCACGATGCCCTCTTCGTTGGCGTCTTCGGGGGCCGGGAACGAGAGTCCCTTGTCGAGCAGGTACACAGCCATCAGTGGACGCCGTATGCTAGCGCAACGCTGGGAAGGACAGAACGATATCGTCGTCTTGGACTTCGGCGAGCGCTGCCCCGCCTTCTTTCAGGCTTCCAAACACCATCGCCTCGGCGAGCGGTTTTTTGAGCTTCTGCTCGACGAGCCGCGCCATCGGACGCGCTCCCATCTGCGGGTCGTAGCCGTGCGTCGCAAGCCACTCCCGCGCCGCCTCGCTTAGCTCTAACTCCACCTGCTTGTCGGCGAGCATGTCGCTCAGTAGAGCGACCTCTTTGTCGACCACCCGGCGAATCACATCCTTGCCGAGCCCGTCGAAGTACACCGAGGCGTCCAGGCGATTGCGAAACTCTGGGGTGAAGATGCGTTCGATCGCCTGCCGCGTACGCCCCTTGGCGAAATCTGTGTGTTCGTCGCCGCCAAAGCCGACGACCTTCTCCGTGGCCTCGAAGGCACCCGCGTTGGTCGTCATGACGAGAACGATGTTGCGGAAATCGGCTTCACGCCCGTTGTTGTCGGTGAGCTTCGCATGGTCCATCACCTGCAACAGGATGTTGAACAGCTCGCCGTGAGCCTTCTCGATCTCGTCGAGAATCACCACGGCGTGCGGGTGCTTGCGAACCGCGTCGGTGAGCAGGCCACCCTGGTCGAAGCCGACATAGCCTGGAGGTGCCCCGATGAGCCGGGACACCGAATGACGCTCGCCGTACTCGCTCATGTCGAACCTGAGGAGCTCGACGCCCATCACGCGAGCGAGCTGTCGAGCCAACTCCGTCTTGCCAACGCCGGTGGGGCCGGCGAACAAGAAAGACCCGATGGGCTTGTGGTCCGCGCGCAGACCCGCTCGGGCCAGAGTGATGGCGCTGACGACCTTCTCGATGGCCGCGTCCTGCCCGAAGATCACCTTGCGAAGCTCGGGGCCAAGGTCTTTGAGCTGGTCGCGCTCCTTCGCGCTCACGGATTCGACCGGGACGCGAGCCATCTTGCTCACGACCTGCTCGACCTCCTTGACCGTGATTCGATGCGTCCGCTCGCTCTCGGGGCGCATGCGCTCGAGCGAGCCAGCCTCGTCGATCACGTCGATGGCTTTGTCCGGCAAGAAGCGTTCGACGATGTGTTTCTGCGCGAGATGGGCCGCTGCCTCGAGAGCGTCGTCATCGTACTTCACGTCGTGGTGGTCCTCGTAGTACTGACGGAGGCCCTTGAGAATTTCCACGGTGTCCTCGACGGAAGGCTCGTGCACTTCGATCTTCTGGAACCGGCGGGCCAGAGCCCGGTCGCGGTCGAGTTGCTTGAAATCAGTATAAGTCGTCGACCCGAGGCACCGGAGCTTGCCGGACGCCAACGCTGGTTTGAGAATGTTGGACGCATCCATCGAGCTTCCGGTCGTCGCGCCGGCTCCGACGATGGTGTGGATCTCATCGATGAAGAGGATGGCGTTGTCGAGCTCTTCGAGGCGCGTCATGATCCCTTTGAGCCGTTCCTCGAACTGGCCGCGGAACTTGGTTCCGGCGAGGAGGGCGCCCATGTCGAGCGAGTAGATCTGTGCGCCTGCGAGCACCTCCGGGACGCGGCCTTCGTAGACCCGCCGGGCAAGCCCTTCCGCCATCGCGGTCTTGCCTACCCCGGACTCGCCCACGTAGATGGGATTGTTTTTGCGGCGGCGGCAAAGCACCTGAACGGTGCGATCGAGCTCCTCGTCGCGGCCGATCAACGGGTCGATGCGCCCCGCGGCAGCCTCGGCGATCAGATCGGTCGCGAACGCTTCCAGTGGATCGCGCCCCGCGGACGACTCGTCCTCTTCCTCGTCGAAGCCGGCGTCGGTGTAGGCGTCGCTCTCGCCGGGGACGATGTCAGTCCCTACGCCGTGGGCGATGTAGCGCTTGAGGTCCAGCGGGCTCACCCCCGCCTCTTGCAGCACGAACGCAGCGTAGGATTCTTCCTCCTTGAGGATCTGGACGAGCACGTTGCTGCCGTCGATGGTCTTCATCTCCGATGAGATCGCGTGAATAGCCGCGCGCTGAAGGACGCGTTCCACGGCCAGCGTTTGGTGCGGTTCCACCGTGACGGCCTCGGGCACGCGCGACAGGCGCTCTTGCATGAAGTCCTCGAGCTGCTTTCGAAGGCGGCCGATGTTGGCGCCACATGCTCGGAGCGCCTTCGACGCCGCGGGGTCTTCGGTAAGGGCGAGGAGCAGGTGCTCGAGCGTCACGTACTCGTGGCGCATCAACCCCGCGCGGTCGAATGCTTTGCGAAGGGTGGCTTGAAGCTCTTTGTCGATGACGGGACCGGCCATGGCTAAGTATCTTCCTCCTCTTCAGGCTCCATGGTCAGGCGCAAGGGAAACTCGTGCTCGTGGGCCATTCGCTCGACGCGCTGGACCTTGGTTTCGGCGACTTCACGTGTGAAGACCCCGGCGACGCCGACGCCGTTGTGATGAACGTGGAGCATGATGCGGATCGCATCTTGCTCTCCGCGATTGAAGACGGTGTGCAGAACCTGAACCACAAACTCCCTGGTAGTGTAATCATCATTGTGTAGAAGAACCCGGTAGAGCCGTGGGCGTTTGAGCTTTTTCTCCGGTTTGACCTGGGTGGTCGTCCCGGCGTCGTTCTCGAACCTGTCGGCCATTCTCTATTTTAGCGCTTTCCGTGGCCCCGCCCAGCCCGGGATGAACAGGCGTTTGGGCAATCTAAGGCCGGTTGCCGCGATCCGCTAGGGGGTCACTCGAGCACGAGCCTGAGGTAAAAAAGCTGATTCTGGGCATTCCGGACGACCACCGTCGAGTCGTTGGCTTCCTCGATGACGAAGCTATTGCCCGAGCCCGGTGTGGAGAAGCTGCCGTCCGGGTCGAACGAGGTGTAGCCGACGACGAGAGCCGGCGTCCGTCCGAGCGGATGCTCGATTTCATACCTGCTGCATCCGCGAAACTCGAGCCAGTAGCATTGCTCGTCCATGATCGGCGGAAGCGGGTGTGACTCCCAAACGCCATCGGCCTTCGTCATGCTGCAGGGCATCTCGGCCATCGGAACTAGCCTGTCCTCCGCCTCGCCGCAGGGATCGCCACAAGCGGTGCCCCACGTGCCCAAAGCCCCCAAGAGGGCGAGAAGCGTGAGGGGCCGCAACCGTCTAAACCTAGGCATCCGCATCTTCGGGTGGGGCATAGTACGCGCGCACGGTCGCGACCAGTGATTCGATCGTCTGGCCGGGTGATGTGGCTGCGACGTGAAGGCCGAGCCGCTCGGCGGTTTCGGTCGTGACGGGTCCGATCGAAAAGAGGTCGAGCGCGCCCAGCTGCTTCGCTGCGTCCTGCCCGAGCACGTCGAATAGGTTCTGAACCGTCGAAGATGACGTGAAGAGCACAGCGTCGCCCTCGGCCGCATCGACGAGGTTCCGGATGCGTACGACCTCTTTGGGCTCGGGCGAGAGGTTCTGATAGGCCGAGACGACCTCTACCTCCGCGCCCGCCTCCCGCAGTGACTCGGGCAAGACCTCTCGTGCAACTTCAGCGCGCGGGAGCAGGACACGCGTCCGAGCGCTCAGCAGGGGCCGGAGCGCGGCGATGACGCCCTCGGCGCGCGCGTCGTCGGGAACCAAGTCCGCGTGGATGCCGCGCGACACCAGGGCCTCTGTTGTCTTGACGCCGATCGCGCACGCCTTGATGCCCCCAAGCGCCCGCGCGTCGAGCCCGGCTTCGGCAATCGCCGAGAAGACTGCATCGACCGTGTTGCTGCTCGTGAACAGTATCCAGTCGTAGCAATCGAGATGGGTCACCGCGTCCCGCAATGGCCCGAGGTCCGGTGGGGGGGCGATGCGGAGGGTTGGGGCCAAGATCGGCTGGGCGCCTTCGTCGCGGATCAACGATGCAAGTGACCCGGCTTGGTGAACCGCGCGCGTCACGAGAATGCGCTTCCCGAACAGCGGCTTGGTATCGAACCAACGAAGGTTGTCGCGCAAGCGCACGACGTCACCGACGATCGTGAGTGCCGGCACGCCGAGCCCCGCTCCGGTCGCGCGCTCATGAATGTCGGCAAGTGTTCCGGTGACCGTGCGTTGCTTTGGCAGTGACGCCCATTGGACCACGGCCGCGGGCGTGTCGGCGGGTCGCCCGTGCTCGATCAACAGCTTCATGATCGAGTCGAGCTTGCGCATCCCCATGAAAATGACGAGCGTCTGGGTGGCCGTGGCCAGCTTCGACCAGTCGTGCCCGACCCGGTCCTTCTCGACCGATTCCGTCGCTGTCACGTACGCGACGCTCGACGCGAGCTCGCGGTGCGTCAACGAGAGGCCCGCGTACGCGGTGGCGGCAAGCGGGGAGGGCACGCCCGGGACCACCTCGAACGGAATTCCCTCGGACGCCAGTAGCTCGGCTTCCTCGGAGCCGCGCCCGAACAGGTAGGGGTCACCACCCTTGAGGCGTACGACCGTCTTGCCCTTGCGGGCGGCCTTGACCATCTGCCGATTGATCTCGCTTTGCCGCTCGCTAGCGCGACCCGCACGCTTGCCGACGAATACGAGCTCGGCGTCGGGCCTCGCCGCGCTCAGCTGATCGGGATGGACGAGCGCGTCGTAGAGAACCAGGTCCGCTTCGCGCAGGCGTCGCAGCCCGCGCGCGGTGATGAGCTCTGGGTCGCCGGGGCCGGCACCCACCAGGTACACTGTGCCGGGTCCGTTCATGGCGCTCAGGTCTCGCCGGCATCGTCGGGCGGGATGATCTGCTCCGTTTCCGCCACGTCCTTGCGCCGCTTGCGCTTTTGCACCGCGCGGGCCCTGACCTGAGGTCGAACGCCACCCGCATCGTTGGGGATGAAGCGAATCTCGGTCTTCACCTCGAACGACAACGAAGTCAGAGCCTTGTAGAACTCGCCCGCCATGTCGGTGGCTTCCAGGAAATCTCGCACTTCCTTCGCGACACCGCGAACCATTGCGTTTTTCGTCTCATCGACCGATGCGAAAACGTAGCCGATGATCTCCTTGGGGAGCTTACCGTCCTGAGTGACGCCGCGAAGCGCGCTATCCGCGCTCCGTAGCGTTCCGACGCCCGCTTCGATGCCCTTCTCGACGGCTTTGCGTAAGGTGTCGCGAAGGACACCTTCGGACCAGCGGCGTTCCCGCTCTCCCTGTTCGGGGTCGGCGGAACCCTTTTCGTCGAATTCTTCAGGCATCATCGTTTCGCCATCCTTTGACCTCCGAGGGTCAACTGCCCGCAGCATACCTCAAGCTCGCTCCGAGTGCAGTTTCGTGGAATCGAAGTCGACAACGACGCGCCGGATGCGCCGCAGGTCCTCGCAGTTCCGCGTGTGTGCTCGGAGTTGTCGACTCTTGCGCTCAAAAAAATGACCAGCTATACGAATAGCAATGGGTCAACGGGCAAGGACGGTCGAAGAGCTTTGGGAACGCGCTGAAGAAGCGCTCGAGGCATCGTCCAAGCGAGCGGAAGGTTTGCTGACGCAGTTGGTGTCGGCCGCCGAGGAGGGCAGCGAGGCATCGCTCTTCGCGCACCGCCACCTCGCGGAGCTTCACCTAGAAGACAACCCTTGGAAGGCCGCGCTGCACCTTCGGCGCGTGCTCGCCCACTGCACCGACGACGATGTGGTTTATGCGCTCATGGGCCTGTGCCACGCGCTGCTCGGCAACTATCACATCGCGGTCCGTTGTTATGGAGAGGCATCGAACCTCGCCCCGCAGACGCCCTGGTATCACCACAACCTAGGCCATCTCATGGATGTCGCGCTCGACGATCCCGCTGGTGCGGAGCCCTACCTTCGCCGCGCGTATCAGCTCGAGCCGGAGCACGATGAGATCATCGGCTCGCTCGCGCATTGCGCCGCGCGCCTCGGTGATCTCGACCAAGCGCAAGCACTTGCCCAGCTCGCCATAGAGAAGGGCCCGTGCAATCCAGATCACCGCGTGCTCGTTGAATGGATCGAGGCCGGCGCCACCGACAGGCCCGCGGCACCCGCGGCACCCGCGGCGGTCCGCCGGCGCCCGGGTGATCGTGTGGCCGAAACGGTGCAACTCAAGATGAGCGAAGCCGGGTATTCCCGCGCGGAGATCGAACGCGCCACACAACTATGGTCCGACATGCAGGCGCACTGCGCGCTTCGCGTCACCAAGCCCGAGGTGTTGGCCGCGGCGCTCGAGTACGCGATTGCGGTCGTCGAGCAGCGTCCGGGGTGCACGCAAGCTGAGGTGGCGCGGCGGTATGGCGTCGCTCCAACATCGGTGTCCGCGCGATTCGCGCAAATCCGAAACGCGCTGGCGTTGCGCCCGGGCGACCCTCGCTACGCAGCATCGCGCTGAAAACTAGCCACCGTTCGGTGAATCGCATATCCGAGGATGATGCTCGCGCTCTCTAGCGCCGCGACCGTTTGCCGGGTTCTGATCAGACTCGATCGGGCAGGTGCGAGTGGCACGTTGCACGTCCATGGCGAGGGTCGCCGGGCGACGCTTTCGTTGGAGTCGAGTCAGGTGGTGGGGGCCAACATCGATCGCCGCGTGGCCACGTCGCCTCGCCAGGTGCTCGAGAATTGCTTGCAGATCTGCGCCTGGGAAGGGCTCGTCTTACGGCTCGTGCAGGCACCTTCCGCGCCAGCGTGGTGGAAGCTAAGTGACCCGATCCCTGCTCGGACACTTGCGCTGCAGACCATGCGGGCGGCGGTGAAGGGAGTGGACACCGCGAGCGTGCGGTCGGAAGTAGGAGACGCCGTCTATCACCTCAGCGAAGCCGGCGAAGCGCTCTTGCTCG
>JAUXFZ010000074.1 GCA_030622585.1 Myxococcales bacterium | reverse complement strand
CCACCGGCAAGGGTGGCCGCTAGGCCGAGCACCGCGAAGATGCCACCCCCCACCATGCCCCCGACGCCGATGGCAATCGCCCCCCACAGGTCGATCTCGCGCGTTTTGCAGTGTTCGTGAAGTCGCGTCATGAGACCGGTACGGAGTATCCTCGCCGAGGGAGCACGTCAAATGACATCGAGCGAAGACACAGGGGACAGTCGAGGTTTCGATAAGCGGGTCATGCAAACCGCGCTGCGGTTGAGCCTCCTCGCGGTGCTGGTGTTCTGGTGCCTGAGAATCCTGGGGCCATTCATCAACCCGATTCTCGGGGGTGTCGTGATCGCGATTGCGGTGCAGACCCCGTACGCCCACCTAACGCGCGTACTCGGTGGACGCCAAAGGCTGTCTGCTGCCTTGCTGGTCGCGATTGCCCTCTTGGTCCTGATCGTTCCAGCGGTCACGCTCGGCGCAAGTCTGCTCGACTCGACCGCCGGCCTATCGGACGATTTCGTGCACGATGAGATCAAGGTGCCGCCACCTCCTGAGAAGATCGCCGGGTGGCCGCTCATCGGTGAGCGTCTGTACACAGTCTGGTCGGGCGCGTCTCAGAATCTCGAGTCCGCCCTGGTCAAGCTCGCTCCGTACCTCAAGGACATCGGCGTGTGGCTAGCGTCCACAATCGGCAACCTGGGGTTGGGTCTAGTGATGTTCGTGGTGGCGATCTTCATCGCCGGCGCGCTACTCCCCAACGGCGAGCGGGCCGCGGCGCTGGCGCGCAAAGTGGCGTTCCTCATCGCGGGAAAACGGGGACCAGAGATGGCGGATCTCGCTGCTTCGAGCGTACGAAGTGTGACGCGCGGCGTGCTCGGTGTCGCGGTGATCCAGTCGCTGCTCGCCGGTCTTGGGATGATGGTCGCCGATGTCCCCGCCGCAGGCCTCTGGACATTGTTGATCTTGATCCTGGCCGTGATGCAGCTCCCCTCGACCATCATCTTGATCCCGGTGATTCTCTATGTGTTCTCGACGAGCTCGACCTTGGTAGCCGCCCTGTTCGCGGCCTGGTCGATCTTGGTCGGACTCAGTGACAACGTGCTGAAGCCGTGGCTCATGGGCCATGGTTCTAGCGTACCGATGCTGATCCTTTTCATGGGCTCGTTGGGCGGCTTCATGACAGGAGGTATCCTCGGGCTGTTCGTGGGCGCCGTGATCCTGTCTCTTGGATACACCACATTCATGGCGTGGGTCGACGAAGCGTCAGTGTAGGAGACGAACGCGAATGGTTGCGGAGATCGCCCTGAGCTCGTCTAGCAGCGGGCCCGCATCCTCGTGCTCGATGTCCATCACAACGTAGCCAACATCGGCTTGCGTTTCGAGGTACTGAGCCGCGACGTTCACCCCGTTGGCCGAGAACACGTGGTTGATCTGCTCCATGACGCCGGGCTCGTTTCTGTGGATGTGAAGAATGCGCCGGCGATGGTCATGATCGGGAATGGTAACTTGTGGGAAATTGACGGCCGACACGGTGGAGCCGTTGTCGTTGTATTTGACCAATTTCGCAACGACTTCTCGGGCGATGTTGAGCTGCGCCTCCTCGGTGGCCCCGCCGATGTGGGGCGTGAGAATGACGTTGTCGAACTCGCGCAGCGGCGACTCGAACGTTTCTTGGTTCGACTTCGGCTCCACCGGAAACACGTCGATCGCGGCGCCACCGATGTGACCTGTCTTGAGAGCCAATGCCAGCGCCTCGATGTCGACGACGCTTCCCCGGGCCGCATTGATCAACAGCGCACCCGGACGCATCGCCGCCATCGCCTCGGCGTCGATGATATTGCGAGTCACCGGCGTTTCGGGGATGTGAAGGCTGACGACGTCGGCCTCGGCGAGTAGTTCCTCGAGGCGGTTCACTGGCGCGGCGTTCCCGAGCGGGAGCTTGTGCTCGATGTCGTAGTAGAGAACGCGCAGCCCGAGCCCCTCGGCGAGGATCCCGAGCTGGCTGCCGATACGGCCATAGCCAACGATACCCAGGCATTTCCCCCGCACCTCGTATGCGTTGCGTGCCGTCTTCGCCCACTCACCGCGTCGCGCGCGCGCCGATTTTTCAGGAATACCGCGCATGAGAAGGATGATGTCCGCGATCGCAAGCTCGGCGACGCTTCGCGTGTTGGAGAACGGGGCGTTGAAAACTGGGACACCCATCCGGCGCGCTGAATCCAGGTCGACCTGGTTGGTCCCGATGCAAAAACAACCGATGGCCTTGAGCTTCTCCGCCGCATCGAGAGCGCTGGCGTCTAGTTGAGTGCGCGAGCGGATGCCGATTAGGTCCACATCGCCGAGCGCGTCCACCAAATCTGAACCCGTCAGGGACTGCGTGAGGCGCTCCACGTTGCGGTACCCCGCCGCAGCGAAGCTCTCGACCGCAGCCTCGTGGATGCCTTCGAGCAGAAGGACTCGAGTCTCATTGCCAGTCACGCTCAGACACTAAAGGAGATCGCGCCGAATAGCACGGCCACGAACAGTACCATGGAGATCTGCCAAACGCGGTGCGCGTGCTTCATCTCCATGAAGTCGAAAAAGATCAGGAAGAACTTGGTGAACCCCACGGCGAGCACGATGTAGGCGACGTTACCGCCTTGGCCCTCGTAGTTATAGAACCCGAACACGGTCAAAGCTGCCAACGTCAGCCAGACCGCACCCTCCTTGATGATGAAGCTCTTCATGCCGTTCTCAGATCAAGTAGAGGATGGGAAAGAGGAGCACCCAAATCAGGTCGCACATGTGCCAAAAGGCGCTGCCTGTCTTGAGGTTGAAATCCGGCGCCGCAAAAGCCTCTCCTATTCGTATCTTCCTCGCCATGTAGGCGAGGACCAGGATCCCGAGCAGCACGTGGAAGAGATGGAAACCGGTCAGTAGCCAGTAGAAATCAAAAAAGTGATTCACCCCAGTGGTAAGCCCGTGAGCAATTTTGTCGTCGTACTCAATGACCTTGATGGTGATGAAGATCGCGCCCAACGCGATCGCAGCGGCGAGCCAACGGACCGACGAGCGGTGGTCGTTCCGGTCGTAACAGCCGTTGGCAATCACCACGAAATAGCCGCTCGTGACCAGCACCAAGGTATTGGCGAATGCGAGCACTTGGTTGAGCTCGGCCTGAGACGACTCGAACACAGCCAGGCTCTTTTGCCGCAGAACGAGGAAGACGATGAAAGCCAAGCCGAACGCCAAGAGCTCCATGAAGATGAAGACCCAAATCATCATGCCGCCGGGTGGCTGGAGCGGTTTGGCATAGTCCGCTAGCGCTGCATGCCGATTCACGGGGCCTCCCTTAGCACCCTGGCCCAGTCATTGACAGCGGCTGTTCGGACCGAAGACTATCGGTACCCAGCAAAGGAGAGTCTTCGTGCCAAATCTGGATGACATGGCCGGCGTGCTCGTGCGCCCACTGCAGCTGCTTCGGTCTCGCCCACGCAATACGCTCGATCGCCTCCGTGCGTACGAAGGCGTCTCCCGAGACGAGCTCTTCCCTGCCCCCGATCGGATTCCACGCGTCCGAACGAGTACGCGGCGGTCACTGCCCGGTTTCGAGAACGAAGATTTGTCGTTCGCTTCGTTGCACGATCCCATCGAGCCGCTCTTCAACGAGCACTACCACGCCCGTACCCGACGGATCCAAACGGTGTACGCCAAGCGCATACGTCCGAAGGGGACCCGTGGCCGTCCGCGCCTGCTCTACATTCACGGCTACATGCAGCCGGAGTCGGTGTTCGAGGAGCTTGGATTGCTGAGCGGGATGGCCCGAACGCTCGATGTCGAGATCATTCACCTCCAGCCGCCCTACCACGGGCGCCGCAAGCCCCGAAGCTCTCCTTACGACGGCGAGCGATTTTGGACCGCCGACATCGTGCGAAGCTTCGAGTCGATTCGTCAAACCGTCATCGACGCACGCACCCTGCTCTCGGTGTTGCTCGACGAGTCCCCGGGTCCCGTGGGGGTCGTGGGTTTATCGCTCGGGGGCTCTTTCGCGGCGACGCTGGCGTGCCTCGAGCCACGGTTTGATTTCTCAGCGCCGCTCATCGCGCATATGGACATGGGTGCGCTGCTTCGAGACGCTCCAGTGCTCAGTGCCATGCGGAAGGACCTCGACGGGTTCGGTTGGGGCCCGAGCGACTTCGGTGAATTCTTCACGCGGGTGGGTTGGGACGAGCTAACGCCTGTCATTCCTGCTGACCGGCTCCTTCTCTTGGCTGCCGAGAAGGATCGCTTCTTCGACCCCGATGTTCTGCGGACGATGTGGCGTGTGTGGGGCGAGCCCGAAATCCACTGGTACCCAACCAGCCACATGGGCTTCGTGCCGCACATGCCCAGTGCGATTGGACACCTGCACCGATTCATCGACGGGCTCAGTCGGGCGTAGACACCGCAGGGGATGCGGGCTCCGCGGGCGTGGGCGCCGAGGGTGCTTCGGCGGGGGGCACCTCGGTCTCTACCTCTGGCCCCGCCGGCTCTTCCCTCAGCTGCAGCACCACCTCGAAATCGCCGGTCGTCAACCGGTAGGTGCTTCCGGCGTACTGCAGATACCCGAACCCATAGAGCAACGATTGAACGCCGAGCGCTCCGACGAACTCCACACGGTGCGTGGGCATGTACTTCATCGGATCCTCTGCAACCTGCTTCAACGAATCGACGACCCGCTGAATTTCCGCTTGATCTTCGACCTTCAAGAGCTCCGTTTCGCTCATCCCGGCCCCCGACGGTAACGGCACTCGATGAAAGACCGTGATGCTCGTCAGCTCACCGAGCGGCGCCATCGAAATCGATGTGGGCGCTTGCACGGCGATGAAGGCTCCGCCTACTTGAATCGAAGCTGCGTCCTCTGCGGGCGGCACCGCGAGCACACACTTGAATGCGGTTCCGGCCACCGTCACGGTCGAGCCTGTGCCACTGCCATGGGCCATGGCTGGCGCGGTGTCTTGCTCAGAGGGCCCACGTCCGTCTCCCTGAGCCAGCTCTTCCGGATGCAACAGCAGGTGCGTCGCCCCCCTCTCCGCAGCCATGTTCCGCGCGTCGTTCTCAGCGGACTCTCGAATCACGCTCGGTTTCGAGTAGGCGCCCGACATGCCGCCACCGCGGCCGAGCACCACGCCCAAGTTCTCGCAGCCGACCGGCACATCGTACAGCATCACGACGTTGGCGGCGTTGGTCGTGAGCTGAGAGGCCGTGCAGCCGAGCGGCGCCTGCCCGAGGCCCAAGACCGCCAGAGCCACCAGAACTACAGGAAGCACGGGCAGTGCCGGCAGACGAGTACGATAAGAATCTATGGGCCGCATATGGGCTTCTCCTGCTGCAAGACTGTCTAGCTGAGTCCCGATGTCAAGGGTATAAGGTCTAGCGATGGCGCTGACACGACCAACCCTGCGATCTAGAAAACGCATCACCAGCCTCGAGCAATACAGGGGTCTCTACGAGCAAAGTCTCGCCAGGAACGAAGAGTTCTGGCGCGAGCAGGCCGACGAGCTCCACTGGTTTTACGAGCCGCACAGTGTGTTCGAAGAACACGGGCCAGGGGAGTTCGTTTGGTTCGCGGGCGGACGCCTCAACGCGTCGGTCAACTGTGTCGACCGGCACGCGGCGACAGACCCCGACAAGACAGCCATCATCTTCGTCAAGGACGAGCCCGGCGAGTACGAGCACATCTCGTTCGCGGACCTCAAAGCCGCGGTCGGCCGCGTCGCCAACACCTTGAAGTCGTTGGGTGTGCGAAAGGGAGACCGGGTCTGTATCTACCTGCCCATGGTGCCAGAGCTCGCGTACACGATGCTCGCGTGTGCTCGCATAGGTGCGGTGCATTCGATCGTGTTCGGCGGGTTCAGCGCCGAGGCTCTGCGCGACCGTATCATCGACGCGCAGGCCAAGGTCCTCGTCACCGCAAATGAAGGGCTGCGTGGCGGGAAGCGGATTCCACTCAAGAAAATCTCGGACGACGCGGTCGACGGGCTCGCAGTCGTCGAGAAGGTGCTGGTCGTCAAACGCACCGAGACAAAGGTCGAGATGCGGCGAGGACGCGACCTGTGGTTGCACGAGGCGATGGCGGAGGAACGGGTCACTTGTCCCGCGGAGTGGATGGCCTCCGAGGACCCCCTGTTCATCCTCTACACCTCGGGCTCGACCGGAAAGCCCAAGGGCCTGGTTCACACGACGGCGGGTTACCTCACCTACACCGCATCCACATTCAAGTACGTGTTCGACATCGGGCCTGATGATATCCACTTCTGCGCGGCGGACATCGGTTGGGTCACAGGCCACAGCTACATCATCTATGGACCGCTGGCGAACGGCGTCACCACGGTCATGTTCGAGTCGGTCCCGACGTACCCCGACGCAAGTAGGTATTGGAACGTCATCGATGATATCGGCGCGACGACGCTCTACACCTCCCCCACCGCACTGCGAGCGCTGATGCGCGAGGGTTCGGAGCCGGTGCAGGGGTCCAGCCGCAAATCGCTGCGCGTCCTCGGCACGGTAGGCGAGCCGATCAACCCCGAGGTTTGGCGCTGGTATGACGAGGTGGTCGGCGAGGGGAAGCTTCCAATCGTCGACACTTGGTGGCAGACGGAGACGGGTGGTGTGATGATCAGCCCGCTCCCCAACGCGACGCCCACGAAACCCGGTTCAGCAACTTTGCCCTTGTTCGGCATCGAGCCAATTTTGGTGGACCAGGATGGCAAGCTCCTCGAGGGCAACGGCGTCAGTGGCTTGCTTTGCATTGCGCGCCCGTGGCCGGGACAGGCGCGAACGATCCACGGCAACCACCAACGGTTCCTCAAAACGTACTTCTCTCAATACCCGCCGTTCTACTTCACGGGCGATGGCTGCCGTCGCGACGAGGACGGGTACTACTGGATCACCGGTCGCGTCGACGACGTGATCAACGTCTCGGGACACCGCATGGGCACCGCCGAGGTGGAGAGCGCCCTGGTCGCACACCAAGCCGTCGCGGAAGCAGCCGTCGTTCCCTGCCCGCACGAGATCAAGGGGCAAGGCATCTTTGCCTTCGTGGTGCCCATCACGGGCGCCGATTGGGAGCCTCACGAACTTCAAGGGGCGCTCAAGGAGCAGGTGCGCAAGGTCATCGGTCCCATCGCCACGCCGGACGAGGTTCGAGTGGTCACAGGGCTCCCCAAAACCCGATCCGGCAAGATCATGCGGCGAATTCTCCGCAAGATCGCCGCTGGCGAGACAGATCAACTCGGCGACCTTTCAACCCTTGCCGACCCAAGCGTGGTCGAAGAGCTGTTGAAGAAGGACTGAACCCCCTCGGCAGCGGATGTGCATTGCGCCCTTTAGGGTGTATACTGGAGAGTTCTCGCTGAAGGAGCTCTCTGATTGCCATCCCAAGGGACTAAATTCTATGCCCTGCTCGCCGCGGTCTTCCTCGTCGGCTGCAACGGCACCATCGGCGGTGGTGGTGGCGGTGAGCGGGCCATAAACGACAGCGTCGCGAAGAGTCTGTGTGTGGTGGATACGCCGATCCGGCGGCTGACGCGATTCGAGTACAACAACACGGTTCGCGACCTCCTCGGCGATACGACCAATCCTGCGGACGTGCTTCCGCCGGAGGAAGAAGTCGCGGGATTCAACAACCAAGCCGCGGCGCTCACGAGCAGCGATCTGCTGATCGAGCAGTACATGAAAATTGCTGAAGGAGTGGGCGCTCGGGCCGTGCTCGACATGGACGCCCTGCTCCCTGATTGCGATCCTGGCCTCGATGGAAGCGACACCTGCGCGCTGTCGTTCATTCAAGATTTCGGAAGGCGGGCGTTTCGCCGGCCCCTGTCGCAGACTGAAGTCGAGCTGCTCAAGGGTGTCTTCGACTGGGCGCTCGACGAACCGGACCTCGGACGTTTCGAAGACGGCATTCAAGTGGTCATCGAGGCGGTGCTTCAGTCCCCGGCGTTCCTCTATCGTCCGGAGTTGGGTGCGGAGACTCCCATCGAAGGCGACGTCGTACCGTTCACCAGTTGGGAGATGGCCACCAAGCTTTCGTACATGTTGTGGAACACGATGCCCGACGCTGTGCTCTTCGCCGCAGCGGAGGCGGACGAGCTCGCGACCAAGGAGCAAATCGCTGCACAAGCGACACGGATGCTCGACGACGACAGGGCGCGGGACCTCATTCGGAACTTTCACACCCAATGGCTCTTGCTGACTCATCTCGACACCGTGACGAAGGACACGAGCGTCTATCCAGCGTTCAGCGCCTCGCTACGTCCTCTTTGGACGGAAGAAATCCGGGCATTCGTCGAGCACGTCATCCTCGAGGGAGACGGCTCCTTGCAAACTCTGCTGACGGCTAACTACAGCTTCATGAACGAAGAGCTCGCGACCTTTTACGGCGACGACGTGCTCGATTCAGTGGCGGGGCCGGAGTTTCGCCAGGTCCAGCTCGACCCCGAGCGTCGCGTGGGGCTTCTCACGACTGCGGGGCTGATGGCTGCCCATGCAAACGCCAATCAGAGCTCGCCGGTGTTCCGCGGGAAGTTCGTTCGCGAGCAGCTGATGTGCAACACCCTTCCCCTACCGCCCAACGACTTGGTGATCGAACCGCCGGAGCTCGACCCGAACAAGACCACCGAGGAGCAGCTCGAGGAGAGCGGCGCGAATCCGGCCTGCGCCGGGTGCCACACCTTGATGAACCCGATCGGCTTTATCTTCGAGCACTACGATGGCGT
>JAUXFZ010000141.1 GCA_030622585.1 Myxococcales bacterium | reverse complement strand
GGGGAGCCCGAGGCGCTCGCCCCGCACCCGCTCGAGGGCGCCCTCCTGAGGGCTGAACAAGAGGCGGTCGACGGTGCGGCGCAGACGCGCATCGAGCAGTTCACCGCGGGTCGCGTCTGCAGTCGAATTGCACTTGGCCGCCTCGGTGTGGCGGCCACCACACCGATCCTGCGGGGCGAGGATCGGGCGCCGATTTGGCCGCCAGGCTTCGTCGGCACTATTTCGCACACGGACACGTGGTGCGCGGCCGCCGTCGCGAGAGCCGAGGACGTTCGCTCGATCGGGATCGACTTGGAGCCGGCGACACCCTTGAACGAATCGCTATGGCGGAGGGTCTGCACATCAAAGGAACGCGACTGGTTGCGCCAGCTTCCCGAGCCTGGCCTCACCGGCAAGATCCTCTTCAGCGCCAAAGAGTCGGTCTACAAGTGCCAGTATGCGATCACCAGAAAATTTCTCGGCTTCCATGCCGTCGAGGTCGAGCTTGACGACGGATCGTTCCGAGCTGTCTTCCAGCAGGAAGCTGGCGAGTTTGGGCCAGGAGACGTGATGTCGGGCCGCTACCTCGTCGAAGAGGGGCTCGTGGCGACCGCCTGCGAGCTCGCGCGATGACGACCGAAGAGCTCACGGTCGTCATCGACGTTCCGCGAGGCAGCTTCGTCAAGCGCGACGATCAGGGAGCGGTCGACTTCCTGTCGCCGATCCCGTGTCCATTCAACTACGGCCACGTACCGGGTACAGTGGGAGGCGACGGTGACGCGCTCGATGTGGTGGTGCTGGGGTCGAGGCGCCCCTTCGGAACCACCGCCACCGTGGTCCCGAGAGCGCGGGTCGACTTCCTCGACGCGGGGCAGGTCGATCCGAAGTGGGTCTGTGCCGATGCGCCGTTGAGTACCTTCGATCGCCTGCAGGTAGCGGGGTTCTTTCGCTGCTACGCCGTCGCAAAGCGCTTGATCAACCGGGTTCGCGGCAAACGGGGGCCGACGCGCTACCTCGGCTGGATCTAGCACCTCTCGTCGTGCACACTCGCTCACTCGCTTGAGTGAGTCGATCGACATACGGATCTTGTCGTCACTAGGGTCGGTAGATGCCGACGCTTGGGATCGACTGGTCGGCGAGGATGATCCGTTTGTCGAGCACGCGTTTCTGTCGTTGCTCGAACAAAGCGGGTCGGTCGGGCGAGGGTCCGGATGGGAGCCGACGCACGTCACTGCATGGCAGAACGAGCGCCTGGTTGGCGCACTGCCGCTTTACCTGAAGACGCACAGCTACGGCGAATACATCTTCGACTGGGGGTGGGCCGACGCCGCTGTTCGCCTCGGCGTCGACTACTACCCGAAGCTCGTTTCGATGGTGCCTCTGACCCCCGTGACGGGTCGCAGGTTCCTCTTCGCGCCCGGGGCGGACCCGGACATGATCATCGGCCGATTGATCGACGGTTGCCTCGACGTTGCTGAATCCACCAAAGCGTCTTCCGTTCATCTGCTCTTCTTGAGGCATGAAGAGCAGGAGTGGGTGGCCCGGGATGGGCGCCTGATGAAGCGCCTCTCCTTTCAGTTCCATTGGCAGAACGCTGGATACGACACCTTCGAAGATTTCGTCGGTGACTTCCGTTCGTCGATGCGAAAGAAGCTACGCAAGGAACGCCGCATCGCCGCCGCATCCGATCTGCGTATCGAAGCTCTTCGAGGAGACGAGTTGAGCGTCGCGGACTGGCGGGAGCTCGAACGCCTCTATCGCTCGACCTGTGGCCGAAAAGGCTCGTACCCATACTTGACGCCGGAGTTCTTCGAGCGCGCGCCGTCGATGCTCGGTGATTCACCACTCGTTTTCGCGGCAAGGGACGAAGGCCGCATCGTCGCGGCATCGGTCAATTTCGCCAAGGGAGGGCATCTTTACGGCCGCTATTGGGGTGCGACGCAAAGACACGACATGCTCCATTTCGAGCTCTGCTATTATCGGCTCATCGAGCACGCCATCGACCACCGCATGCGCCGTTTCGAAGCGGGCGCCCAGGGCACGCACAAGCTGAGGCGCGGCCTGATGCCCGTCTCGATCCATAGCGCGCACTGGATTCGCAACCCCGTTCTCGCCCAAGCGGTCGCTGATTTCTTGCCACGCGAAGCCTTTTCGGTGGAACAGCAGATCCGGGAGCTCCGCCATCACGGCCCCTTCAGAAGAAACGGCGACGGCGAAATAGCATGGACCCGAGCCCCGGGATGACTCTGCTTTTCGTCTACGTCGGAATCGCGCTCGGTGTGTCGTTCCTCTGCTCGATCCTCGAAGCGGTGCTCCTCAGCATCACCCCGTCCTACCTCGCCAAGCTCGAGCAGGATCGGCCCAAGGTGGGTGCGCGGGTGCGTGCGCTCAAGCTGCACATCGATCGCCCGCTCGCCGCCATCTTGAGCCTGAACACCATCGCTCATACCGTCGGCGCCGCGGGTGCCGGCGCCGAAGCCCAACGGCTCTGGGGTTCCGAGATCCTGGCGATCGCGTCGGCACTGTTGACGCTGCTCATCCTCTTTGTCTCGGAGATCATCCCGAAAACGCTTGGCGCACTCTATTGGCGTCGCTTGACCGGTTTCATTGCCGTCGTTTTGCCGCCGCTGATCGCGATCATGCTTCCGCTGGTCTGGCTGTCCGAGGCGATCACCGGCTTCATGAGGCGTGGTCGAGCTCCCGAGAAGCTCTCGCGAGAGGAGTTCGCCGCGTTGGCGCGAGTGGGCGAAGAACAAGGCGTGTTTGACGAGTCCGAGATGAGAATCCTGCGTAATCTGTTTCTGTTCGGCTCGTTGCGGACCAGAGACATCATGACTCCGCGGACCGTGATGTTCGCCCTCGAAGAGAACACGACGGTGCGGGACGCGATCACCGAGCGCGGGGCCATGACTTTCTCGCGCATCCCCATCTGGAAGGGAAGTCTCGACGCGGTCACGGGCTACATCCTGAAAGATCAGCTGCTGCTACGCGCGGCGCGCCACGAGCTCGACGCTCCGGTTCATACCTTCGCTCGGGAGGCACTGATGGTGCCCGATTCCGTAGCTCTGCCCGCTCTGTTCGAGACCCTGCTCGACAAGCGCGAACACATCGCGGTGGTCGTCGATGAGTATGGCGGCGTGGACGGCGTAGTCACGATGGAGGACGTTCTCGAGACCCTCATCGGGCTCGAGATCGTCGACGAGATGGATTCTGTCAAAGACATGCGTGCCATGGCGCGAGCCAAGTGGGAAGCGCGCGCGAAGCACATCGAGCACGATGCCTCCGACCCTGTGACGCAGCGAGACCCCGTCCAAGGCTCATGAGGGCCTCGCTTCGAGCGGCTGATCTTCCCACGTCGCGCCTCGGTCGATGGGTGTATGCCCTCAAGCCCGCGAGCTGGCCGAAGCTGTTGGTGCCTGCGATGTTCGGACAGGTCCTCGGCGCAACGCGAGTCGAGGGGATCGACTTGGCCGCAGTAGGGTGGGGGCTCGCGTTCACGGTGTTAGGTACTGGCTTCATCGTCTTGCTGAACGACTGGGGCGACCGTGATGTAGACGTGATCAAACGGAACATGTTCCCCGACGGGGGATCGCCGAAAACAATTCCAGACCGCATCCTCGACTCGCGCGCCGTCGGGGTCGCCGGGCTTCTCCTCGGAGCTGCGACCCTCCTGGTTGCGGCCGGCGCCGAGGTCGCCTTGCAGCGGCCAGTCGCCTTCGAAGCGGGCCTCGCCAGTATGCTCGTTTTCGTGGCCTACACCTTGCCACCGGTCCGGCTGAACTACCGAGGCGGGGGCGAAATCTTGGAGATGCTCGGGGTCGGAGCGGCGCTTCCACTCTACAACGCCTACCTGCAAGGAGGTGCCATCGCGCCGCGTGTTTGGCCGTGGCTTGCAGGGTTCGCCGTGCTGAGCCTCGCCAGCGCGGTGGCCAGTGGCCTCTCTGATGAGGAGAGCGACCGCGCCGGGGGGAAGCGTACGGTGGCGTCCATCTACGGCAACCCCGCAGCCCGAAGATTCACCGAGGGGTGTGTGATGCTCGGGGTTGGAATCTGGGTCGCCGGATCGTTGTGGAGACCGGATTGGCTTCCTGTTTGGGCAGTGGCGCCTGCCGTGGCGGTCGCGGTGTGGAACTTGGCAGGAATGCGGAAGGTGGGCCGCACCGCCGTCACCAACGCGTTTTCAGCGCAATCTGCCTACAAGCGCTTCCTTCATCGAGCGATCTGGCATAGTACGATGGTGGCTGCGGTGCTCCTGTGGCTACGACCGGAGTTGGCATGACGGCGTACGCGATCAACGAGCAGAACACCCCGCTGGCAGAGCTGGATGCCAAGATCGCGCAGTGCCCCTTGGGCGCGTTGACGCTCGATCCGAGCCGATCGTCTGCGAGCTCGTTGACCCAGCTAGTTTCCGGCTTGGCAGATCCGCGTCAGTTCCCTCACTTGACGGCTGCAGCGGCGGCGGTCGCGGAGGCGCAGCTGCGGAGTTTCCCCGAGAACCTGTTCTGGGACTTTGATTTCTATTTGGGTTCCATTCATCGCCACGCTTCGGGCACACCTGACTACGCCGGGTACCTGAAGAACGCGACGCGCATCACGGTTGGTCTGATGAAGCTGTACGGTCAACAGTCGCTGATTCGGTATCGGTACGTCCACGACTTCATGTACGGGTTCGACTGGGCCCGTTGGGTTCGCCGTGACCCGGCGGGGCGCGAAGGGGTGACCCCGTTCGGCCTGGACTTCTTGCGACAGACCGAAAGCCGAGGTCGGGACATCATCTCCCTGGTCGAAGCCGATGACGACTGGTATCCGAGGTTAGCCGACGGCGATGCACGAAACCCGTTCTCATTTTCTCGCGACACGGAGGATGAGTTGTCTCTCTATCGGCTTCTTGCCGAGCGAGGGGACGTGCCGGTCGAAGCGTGGCGCCTCGACGCCCGGCCGAACGCGAATCGAGATTTCGATGTGCTGCGCGACGAGGCGGCCGGGTTGCTCCGTTTGGGCCGCTAGAGCTTCAAGATCATCGCGGCCATCCAGAGCGCCAGCAACAGATGTGCCGCCACGCTCGACCACCAGGCGGCACGGAACGGATCGGCAGCCCTCGCGCCCGCCAGCAGCGGCAATAGCGGAACCACCGCCACGATCGCCTTGACCGGCACCGAAACCCAGGGGGTCCACAGGAACACGCCGAACGCTGCGAAGGCGATTCCGGCGGATGCGAAGCGACGCGCGGACTGGGTGCCGTGCCGAACGGGCCACGTCTTCTTGCCGGCGCGGGCGTCGTCGTCGACGTCGGGAAGAGCGGTCAAGACGTTGCCGCAAACGCCGAGAAGAGCGGCTGGAGCAAGCACCCAATCCGGCGCGAGCACGCCCTCGGCTTGTAAGTAGTAGCCGAGAGAAGGGAGCCCCACGCCTACGCCGATTCCCTGCAAGAGCTCGCCGCCGCCGCGATAGCTCGAGCGCACCGGCGCAAAACTGTAGAGCCACATGAGTAGCAGGGCGATGAGCGCGTAGACAGGCGTCCACGGGCGCCCGGCGAGGACCAATGCGCACGAGTAGACTAGAAGTAAAAGCGCCGCGGCTCCCGCTGCGCGCGCGATTTGTCGGGGCAAGAGCTTGCCGTCCGGAATGACGCCAGAGCCTCCAGACAGCACCGTGCGCCGTCCGCTGTCGGCTTCACGGTCAGCGAAGTCGTTGGCGAATATCACGAACAGGTGATCCAGCACGCCCCACAACAGCGCTGCCGCGAACCAAAGTCCGCTGAAGCGCCCGGTCACGTGCCAGGCCGCCACTTGGCCGAGCACCAAAGGCATGGCGATGTTGACGTGCGCGAGCGGCCGGGACGCTTGGATCCAGCTCTTGATACCGGTCACATCCCTCGATATCACGTTTCGATCCTGCTAGGTGTTTGGCGTGCACGCGCCCCTTCGGGAACCCCTTACACGGCCCGTTCAGTTCTTCACCGGTAAGGGTGGCGTGGGAAAGTCCACGGTCCTGGGCGCGGTCGCGACATCTGCCGCGCGCTCGGGCAAGCGGCCGCTGATCGTCGAACTCGGGCTTCACACATCCTCGTCGAGGTTGTTTCGTGGTCCAGTTGTCGGCTACGAACCCGCCGAGGTCGCACCGGGTGTGTATGCGACGCGGGTTCAGTTCGAGCCCGCGCTGGTGGACTACATCACGTCGCGACTCAAGCTCCGGCCCATTGCGGCCCTCGTCGCTCAGAACACTTCGCTCCGGCGTCTGTTCATGGCGGCTCCGGGAGTGGACGAGCTCGTGACCCTGCACAGGGTTGCACAGCTCGCCGCCGATGAACGCTGGGATCCGATCTTGGTGGACCTCGAATCGACAGGGCACGCGCTGATGTTCTTCGATCTCCCAGGGGTCCTCGAGGTCTTCCTCAAAGATGGACCGCTGCGCCAGTTGCTCGATAGCGCGAGCGCGCTCGTCCGCGACGAACAACGATGCGCGGTCCACATCGTCACGGTCCCGGAGCCCTTGGCTGTCAACGAAACGCTTCAGCTCTACGCACGGCTTCGCGAGCGCAAAGACCTGCATCTTGGATGTCTATTCATCAATCGTATCCCGCGTGCTTGGCCCGATGAGGAAGAGCAGCGGTTGGTAAGAGCCGAGCTCGAG